>JAGKTZ010000095.1 GCA_021153165.1 Prevotellaceae bacterium | reverse complement strand
ATGGAAAGTTGGAAAAGCTGGATGGTAAAGTGCTTATTAAAGGTGCAGAAAAGGCATTTGAAAACGTTAAAGACGTATTGAAGAATGCTGATAATGCATTGAAATTTATTGCAGGCATTCGTGGTCTTAATGATGATGGAGACGACCTGTTAACTAAGTTGGCTAACGACTTAGAAACAGAACCTAGACTCATTACAGAGCATTATCATCATCAGCAGATTCTCAATAAAGTTGAGAAATTTGTAAAGGATTTAAAGGTCAGGATTCCTAAATTGACATATTGGTTTGACCTTACTGGAATAGAATCGGGGGAGAAATTTGATGAAAAGATAATTAAAGCGATTGATAATTCGTCGTATGTACTTTATTTTTTATCTCCCAATTCGATGAATTCGAGATGGACTAAGGAGGAGGTGATGTATGCTAAGAATTGTGGAAAGAAAGTTATTCCTATACTTTTGAATGGTGCCACGTTAGAAGGATGGTTCCTATTTCACTTTGGAAGGGTAGATTGTATAGATTTATCTAAAAAGGAACAGGTCGAAAAAATGATAAAAAATTTATCTGCTTGGGTAGATAAAGAAACTGATGATGATGGTTTAATAAATAATGGAGAGGATAATGCAGGTGCATTGGAGGTTGATGAAGAAACTTCTGAATCCCTTTCTTCTTCTCATGAATCGAAAATAACAAAGCTGTCTGAATTAAAATCTAAAGTTTCTCAGAATAATAAGCGTAAGTACCATTCTTTAAAGAAATGGTCTTTAGTTTCATTTTTCGTAATCTCCCTTGTTGGTATAGTTATTGGGGTGATTAAATATTGTGATAAGGTATATGTCTTAGAAATCTATGGTACAGAAAATGGTCATGGTTACGTCGACCTTGGTCTCAGTGTGAAATGGGCGACATGCAATGTCGGTGCAGATTATCCTGAGGACAATGGTGATTACTTTGCTTGGGGGGAGACAGAACCCAAGTCTACCTATAATTTGAGTACCTATAAATGGTTTCAAGGTTCTTCTACAACGTTAACAAAGTATTGTACAGATAGCGATTATGGTACTGTAGATAATAAGACCCAATTAGACCTTTCCGACGATGCAGTCTATGTCAATTGGGGTGGTTCTTGGCGTATGCCTACTTATGCTGAATTTACTGAATTGAGAGAAAAGTGCTCTTGGATTTGGACCTCTAAAAATGGTGTAAAGGGTTATAAGGTGACCAGCAAAATAAATGGACGTAGTATTTTCTTGCCGGCTGCTGGTTCCCGCCAATATTCCAGTCTTTATAACGATGGTTTGAACGGCTACTACTGGACGAGTTCGCTCGACACGGATAACCCGCACTACGCGTGGTATGTGGACTTCGATCCGCTTCACGTGTATTGGAGGCACCTAGACCGTTTCCCCGGTCAGTCCGTGCGGCCAGTCTGCCCTTAAAATTTACTTTTTACCCCAAATAGGCAAGAGAAGAAATATTTCAGCTATCTAAGTCTCTCCCCAAGCAAGAGAAGTGTATCTACAATCTAACAAAGGTTGAACTCAAAAGAATTTATAGCAAAAAGGTAAAAATGACAGAAAATGCCGTAGCTTTGTTTTGTCAATCCGCGCAAACTCTGTAAATTTGCAAGGTTTTGAATGAGAAATGTATCATTTAGAGCACAATCTGAATCTTTCTCAAGATATGCTCAAGGTGCTAGCATGCGCAAGAAATATTAATGACAAAATATAAAGATTATGGCAAATAAAAACAATGACAATCAACTGAAGATAGAGCTTACTCCAGAAGTGGCAGAAGGTACATACGCAAATTTGGCAATTATCACTCACAGCAGTGCTGAGATGGTGCTCGACTTTGTGCGCGTGCTTCCCGGCATAGCTACAGCAAATGTGAAGAGTCGTATTGTCCTGGCTCCTGAGCATGCAAAGCGTTTGCTTTTTGCTTTGCAAGATAATGTGATGAAATATGAAGCTGCATTTGGTCCAATCAACCTTCCCGGCATGGAGCCACAACAACCTCAAGGTGGTCGTACAGCTACACCTTTTGGAATGCCCGAAGGTGACGCTTAATGAAGAATACGAGAGTGAGAGAGCATCATGTTCTTCTCACTCTTTTTACTAAGAGTTGCTCTTTTTACCAAAGCTTACACTTATTATTACTAAGACTTAATAAATCGTATAAAGGTTATGAAAAAAATAGTTGCAGCCATCGTAGGATATGGCAATATTGGAAAATATGCGTTGCAAGCACTCGAAGCTGCGCCCGACTTTGAAATCGCAGGAGTGGTGCGCAGAAATGGAGCGCAAGGTTGTCCCGCCGAACTTTCTGCTTATAAGGTAGTCAGCGAAATCGAAGATTTGGGTCATGTAGACGTCGCTTTGCTCTGTACTCCGACACGTAGTGTAGAAGAATATGCAAAGAAGATGCTCGCAAAGGGTATCAACACCGTAGATAGTTTTGATATTCACTCGCAAATCGTTGACTTGCGTCGTTCGCTTGACGCTTCTGCTAAAGCATCAGGTGCTGTCAGCATCATTTCTGCAGGTTGGGATCCAGGTAGCGACTCAGTTGTGCGCACATTGCTACAAGCCATTGCGCCAAAGGGTATCACTTACACCAACTTCGGTCCTGGTATGTCGATGGGCCACACTGTTGCAGTCAAGGCAATCGAAGGCGTCAAGGCAGCCCTTTCGATGACTATCCCCACGGGTACAGGTATCCACCGCCGCATGGTATATGTAGAGTTGAACGAAGGTTATTCGCTCGACGCAGTCTCAGCAGCGATCAAGGCGGATCCCTACTTTGTCAACGACGAGACTCACGTGATCGAGGTGCCCTGTGTGGATGATGTGATCGATATGGGACATGGCGTAAATATGACACGCAAGGGTGTGTCGGGTGTGACACAAAATCAACTCTTCGAATTCAATATGCGCATCAACAATCCAGCGCTCACAGCACAAGTACTCGTGTGCGTAGCGCGTGCCACTATGCGCCAAAAGCCCGGTTGCTACACGATGATCGAAATACCAATGGTCGACCTCCTGCCCGGCGAGCGCGAAGAATGGATTGCGCACTTGGTGTAATCTTTAATATAATAAACATAAAGGTTGCTCTGTTTGAAAGGATAGGGCAACCTTGTTTTTTGATAGTAAATAATCTCAAAAAATGGGAAAATATTTTGGAACAGACGGCTTCCGTGGTGAAGCCAATGTTGAACTTTCGGCAAAGATCGCCTTCAAGATAGGCCGTTATCTCGGTTACTATTTCGGACAAAAGGCTGCAGCGCAACAACGTGAAGCAAGAATCGTAATCGGCAAGGACACCCGGCGCTCCTCTTATATGTTTGAATATGCCTTGGCTGCTGGTATCACCTCTTCTGGCTCTGACGCTTATCTGCTTCACGTCACTACCACACCATCCGTGTCTTATGTCACCAAATGCGACGGCTTTGATTGCGGTATAATGATATCTGCTAGCCACAATCCCTACTATGACAACGGGATAAAGCTATTGAATGGCAATGGTGAGAAAATGGATGACGAGACGATCAGTTTGATAGAAGATTTCCTGGATGGTAAGTCTGGCATTCCGCCCTATGCTCTTCGCGAAAAGATCGGTCGCACGGTCGATTATATTGAGGGCAGAAATCGCTACATCGGTTATCTGATTTCACTGGGTCTCTACTCTTTCAAAGGCAAGAGGATAGCTCTGGATTGTGCTAATGGTAGTGCGTGGAATATCGCTCCCTCTGTGTTTAATGCCCTCGGGGCGAAGACCTATGTGATCAATGCCGAACCGGATGGTACGAATATCAATCGCGGTGCAGGCAGCACTCATATCGAGGGACTTCAGCGCTTTGTCGTAGAGAATGGTCTGGATGCAGGTTTCGCTTATGATGGCGATGCAGACCGTTGCTTGTGTGTAGATGAACTGGGGAATGTCGTAGATGGCGACAAGATCCTGTATATCTATGCGCGCTACCTGAAAGAGATGGGCAAGTTGAAGACCAATACCGTAGTGGCGACAGTGATGTCCAACTTGGGATTGTTCAAAGCGCTTGACGAACAGGGTATAGATTATGTCAAAACCGCAGTTGGCGACAAATATGTGTATGAATATATGGCGGCCAACAAAAATGTCATCGGTGGCGAGCAGTCGGGTCACATCATCTTTGGCAAGTATGCTTCGACGGGAGATGGTATCCTGACAAGCCTTAAAATGATGGAAGTGATGCTTGCAAAGAAGACAACGCTTTCGGCATTGACCCAACCTGTGAAAACATTCCCCCAGGTGCTGCGCAATGTTCCAGTAACAGAAAAGGTGTTAGTCATGTCTGCGCCTTTGGTGCAAACGGCCATTTCTGAAGCTGAAGCAGCGTTGGGCGGCGATGGCCGTATTTTGGTTCGTCCCTCGGGCACAGAACCCCTAGTGCGTGTCATGGCAGAAGCCGTGGATGTGCCAACATGCGAAAAGTGCATCGACATCGTGGTCAAAGCTATCGAAGCTTGCGGATTTGTCAAGCACGAATAGGGCAGGCAATAAAGTACGCTTGAATGGATAAAGTGGAAATGTCGCACTTATTATTATATATAAGGTATAGATTAAGCCTTATATCAGCTC
>JAGKTZ010000043.1 GCA_021153165.1 Prevotellaceae bacterium | reverse complement strand
TCGTTTTCCAGCCCCAGGCCTTTTTCAAAAAACCGTTCTGGAATTTCAAAAAGGTTAGACCTTTTTTTAACGAGGCGTCGCGAAATTTGAAAAAGGTCTAATGTTTTTTTCACGAGGCGTCGCAGTTTTTTTTCGTGGTTTTTAGGACTGCGATTTCGGCCTTTGATGCTCAGTGAAAATCTTATCCCTCGCGCGCGTACGTGTATTATATATGATGTGAAGTGTGATCTTCGCCCAACAAAAATCCCCCTTCTCTCATGCGAAAGAAGGGGGCGTGTCGTTTATATTATACTATCGACTTAGCAAACCTTTTCGAGGCGCTTCATCATAGCAAACATGAATACGGCTGAAAGGAGGCAGAGGACGATAAGAATACCCCAAAGTATCCAAAGGTCAAGACCGCCCCACAACAGACCGATAATCTGGACAGCATAGTTACCCAAAGCAGTGGCAGCAAACCAGCCACCCATCATCATACCTTTAAGCTTGGGAGGAGCCACTTTAGACACAAAAGAAATACCCATCGGAGAAAGCAACAGTTCTGCAAAAGTTAAAACAAGATAAGTAGAGATCAACCAATTTGGGGAAACCAACGTCTGCAGAGATGCATCTGCCTTTAAGGCGCTAGGGGTAGGCAGTCCCATAGAACCCAGTGCAAGAATCAAGAAACCACAAGCCGCAACAACCATACCTAATGCAATCTTACGAGGTGCAGAAGGTTCCTTGCCTTTTTTAGCAAGTGCTCCAAAAATAGCTAAAGAGAACGGAGTCAGAGCCACAACAAAGAATGGGTTGAATTGTTGGAAGTCAGAGGGCAGGGCAGTCAGAGTCTCAGGTGTAAACATGTAGTTCACTACGACACCAGCAATAGCCACCACTGCAATGATTGCAGCCTTCACACTCTTAGACTGGAACACAGCAAAAGCAGCATATACAAAGATAGCCAGCAAAGCCAAGTTAAGAACATCAAAACCTAAGCGGTCAATACCAGTTACCTTAAGATTTGTATAGTCGCGTGCGAAGAATGTCATTGTTAAACCATTCTGGTGGAAAGCCATCCAGAAGAAAATAACCACTGCAAATACAAGTAACAATGCCACGATACGTGCTTTATTTTCTGCAGGAGAGAGTTCCTCAACTGTTTCGTTGTTAGTTTTTTCCTCTTTTTTGCTGCCACCTTCGACATGCTTGAAGGTACTGTGGAAGCCCAAATAAATCGCAACCGAAACAATCAATGAAATACATGCTACACCAAAACCATAGTTGTAGGCTTCGGAAAGGTTCGTAATATAGGCATTACAGAACTCCTGCAAAGTACCAGCAAAACCTTGTTTTGCTTGTAAAGCAGTTAACACTTCCACATTGGCAGGAGTAATGCTACCATCAAGATACTGGTGAGCCAAAGCAGGAATCTGGCCATCATAGGTCATACCTTTGCCTGCAAGCATCCAGTTTGTGACAGCCTTAGCTGCTGTAGGCGCAAACATGGCACCAATATTAATAGCCATATAAAACAGAGAAAATGCAGTGTCACGCTTGCTGGAATATTTGGCCTCATCGTAGAGATTGCCGACCATTACCTGCAGGTTACCTTTAAACAATCCTGTACCCAATGCGATCAAGGCCAATGATCCGAACATCATCCATTTACCACTTTCTGCATCAGACGGAATTGCAAGAAGCAAATATCCCAAAAACATAACAGCAAAACCTGCGTTTACCATTTTCCCATAACCAAACTTATCAGCTAGCACACCACCCACCAATGGCAAGAAATACACACCAGCAAGGAATGTTGCGAAAATTGTAGAGGTTTCACCTTCCGTATAGCCAAATTTTGCTTGCAAGAAAAGGGCAAAAATAGCTAACATTGTGTAGTAGCCAAAACGTTCTCCCGTGTTGGCAAGGGCAAGGGCATATAAGCCTTTAGGTTGTCCTTCAAACATAATGATTAAATTTTTTAAAGTGTTATTAATATATTATTTGGTTGATTTTCTCAATAGCGCTTTGCAATAGCAATTACACCTGCTCTATTATATATATTATAAGGTGTGTGCGAAAATAGGATAGGGCGTGGAGGGTGTGTGATAAGGCTTGACTCTTATATGATAAGGCTTGGGTCTTATATGATAGGTAGCGGGCGTGTTTGATAGGTTGTGGGCGCCCCAACTATCCTCTTTCCAACTCTTCCCTTAGGAATTGTGCGGTGTAGCCTTTGCCTTGTTTCACCACCTCCTCGGGTATGCCACACGCTACGACTTGTCCGCCGTCGCGTCCGCCTTCCGGTCCCATGTCGATCAGATAGTCTGCCACTTTGATAACGTCCAAATTGTGCTCGATTACGATGACGGTGTTGCCGCGCTCTACGAGTTTTTGCAATACGCCGAGCAATACGCGAATGTCCTCGAAGTGTAGCCCCGTAGTAGGTTCGTCCAGGATATAAACCGTCTTGCCCGTGTCGCGCTTTGCCAGTTCGGTGGCCAGTTTCACACGTTGACTTTCTCCGCCGGAAAGGGTCGTCGATGATTGGCCTAACTTGATATAGCCCAAACCTACGTCTTGCAGCACTTTGATCTTATGTTGTATTGACGGCACGTTCTCGAAAAATTCGACGGCACGATTGATGGTCATATCCAGTACATCGGCGATGCTCTTTCCCTTGAATCGCACCTCCAGGGTCTCGCGGTTGTAGCGCTTGCCGTGACATGCTTCGCAGGGTACGTAGACATCGGGCAAGAAATTCATTTCTATGGTCTTGTAACCGTTGCCTTTGCACACTTCGCAGCGACCTCCGCTCACGTTGAACGAAAAACGTCCAGGCTTGTAGCCGCGGATTTTTGCTTCGGGCAGGTTGACGTACAACGAGCGAATGTCTGAGAAGACGCCGGTGTAGGTGGCGGGATTCGAACGCGGAGTTCGGCCCAACGGACTTTGATCTACAGCCACGACCTTATCGACTTTTTCCAAACCTTCGATACTTTCGTACGCCAAGGGTTCGGTCAGCGAACGGTAGAAGTGTTGCGAGAGTATCGGCAGCAGGGTGTCGTTGATCAAGGTAGACTTGCCACTACCCGATACGCCGGTCACGCAAACCAAGGTGCCGAGTGGTATGTCCACGCTGACGTCTTTCAGGTTGTTGCCCTTGGCGCCGAGCAAGCGCAGTACGTCGCCGTTGCCTTTTCTGCGTTCTGCGGGAATTTCTATTTTGCGTTCGCCGTTCAGATATTGTGCTGTGAGCGTTTTCCCCTTGAGCATTTCGTCGGGCGTGCCTTGGAATACCACTTCTCCGCCCAATCGTCCCGCGCCGGGCCCCATGTCTATCACATAGTCGGCGGCCAGCATCATGTCGCGGTCGTGTTCCACCACCACCACGGTGTTGCCTGTGTCGCGCAACTGACGTAGTGACTGTATCAACTTGACATTATCGCGCTGGTGCAGACCTATGCTGGGCTCGTCCAGGATATAGAGCACGTTGACCAATTGCGAACCGATCTGTGTCGCCAAACGTATGCGCTGGCTCTCACCTCCCGACAACGTCATCGTAGCGCGGTCCAACGACAAGTAACCCAGTCCGACATCTATCAGGAATTTCAATCGCGTGCGTAGCTCTTTCAGGATTTCTGTAGCGATGACTTTGTCCTTGGTGTTGAGTTTTTCCTCCACGCCGTCAAGCCATTCGTACAAGCAACCGATGTCCATCGTCGCCAGTTCGTGTATGGTCTTGTCGGCAAAGCGATAACTGCGCGCCTCCCTGTTGAGTCGTGCGCCACCGCATCGTGGACAAGTCGAGGTCTTGGAGAATTGCTCTGCCCAGCGTCGTGCTGCCGCCGTCATGTCGGCTTCTGCCATTTGCTGAATGTATTTCACCAATCCGCCAAAGTCTGCGTAGTAATCGTCGGTAGTATGTACGATAGAGGCGGGGATGCGCAATCGTTCAGCCGAACCATTGAAGATTTCATCCAAAGCCTCTTCGGGAATATCTTTGATAGGGGTGTCAAGGGTCAATTCGTACTGATTCAGCACGACCTCGATGCACCAAAATATCAACGTCGAACGGTATTTTCCCAACGGCGCCAATCCACCTTTGCGTATAGACAGTGATTCGTCGGGAATGACTTTTTCTCGGTCAATAATATTTACGTATCCCAATCCCTTGCATTTTGAACAGGCGCCTTGGGCAGAGTTGAACGAGAAGTTGTGTGGCGCAGGTTCCTTGTAGGAAATGCCGCTCGTGGGGCACATCAAATGTTTAGACAGGAAGCGCACCTCGTTCGTTTCGGGCAGACAAATCATCATCAAGCCCTTGCCTTGCTCCAAAGTCTGTGCTACACTTTTGCGCAGACGTTCGTAGTCCTTGCTTTGGGGTACCAATTTGTCCACCACCACTTCGATGTCGTGGTTTTTATAGCGATCCACCTTCATGCCGGGCAGGATCTCGCGCAAATCGCCGTCGATTCGCACGGTCAAGAAACCCTTTTTTCGGATGGACTCAAACAGTTCTTTGTAGTGTCCTTTACGGTTGCGCACCACGGGAGCGAGGAGGAGCACCTTTTTCCCTTCGTACGCCGAGAGGATCAGTTCGATGATTTTCTCCTCGGTATATTTCACCATTTTCTCGCCGGTCACATAACTATAGGCTTCGCCCGCTCTGGCATAGAGTAGACGCAGGAAGTCGTATATTTCAGTTACGGTGCCGACAGTCGAACGTGGATTCTTGTTTGTCGTCTTTTGTTCTATCGAGATGACGGGGCTTAGCCCTGTGATCTTGTCTACGTCGGGGCGCTCCAGGTTTTCCAGGAAGTTGCGAGCATATGCAGAAAACGTCTCGATATATCGGCGCTGTCCCTCAGCATAGAGGGTGTCAAAGGCCAGGGAACTCTTGCCCGAGCCGCTCAATCCTGTGATGACGCTCAATCCTCCACGAGGCAAGGCGGCATCTACGTTTTTCAGGTTGTGCACACGTGCACCGATGATTTCAACCCATCGCTTCGAGTCCTTTTGATGCAAAGACAAAGTCGTCTCCGCTGATTTGTGATCAGTAGAGGCGTCCATTGGGGCTGAATGTTTTTTTGATTCAGACATGAGGATTCGTTTCTGCTAAGCGATAGATTTTCGTTTTTGTTTAGTTGGGGTCAAAGAGCGTGAATCCCTCTTCGTATAGGGTGCTGAGTGTGCAAAAGCATCATCCGCCTCCCATATTTTCGGTGTATCGACGTAGCACGTTGATCACCTTCTTTATATTATATTTCCTGCCATCTGCCCCGCGAGCCTTGATGTGCAGGTAATAGGCGCCGTCGGGCACTTCGCGTCCCCCACTTCTGCCATCCCAACCGCCTGCAAGGTCTGTCCAAGTATAGAGGCATTTGCCCCAGCGGTCGAATACTTTTGCCTCGAAGGAGACAATACTCTGGTAACCCTCCTTCACGCGAAACACATCGTTGGCACCGTCGCCGTTGGGCGTGAATGCGTTGGGCACTTCCAGTTTGGATTCGCTGATGGTGATGACAAATGGTGTATCTTGTTCATATTCCAGCGTGTCGGTGCCGAGTACGAAACTTACCAGCAGGACTACTTCAAAAGCGCCAGTTTCTTGGAAAGTATATTCGGTATCCTCGTCATAGCGCACCAGGAAAGGCTCGCTTTCGCCCTGACGTGTGAATCGCCATTCGAAGCGTGGTGTGTACTCGCCCTCGTCCTGCACATTTGCCGAAAAGGTGACGAATATGGGCGCCGAACCGTCAAACGAGGTCATCTCGCTCCCTTCTCCGTTCGCCTCGACCACATACATCGTGGGGTTGGCTGAAGGAGCCGCATTTTGTGCAAATGTTTCTCCAAATACAGAAAAACAAAGCAAAAGTAGACAAAAGTGCAGGATTTTCGACATTTTATTAATTTTCTGCAAAGATAGTCAATTGACACCGAAACGCCAAATTTCACTTTGCTTTTGTCTTTTTTTGACATTTCCCCGAGGTAATTGCGCTATGCTTTTGGGTGCTACAAACCTACCTAGACCTTTTTTAAACGAGACAGCGCGAAATTTGAAAGAAGTCTAACCTTTTTTCTACGACTTAAAACGCTGGGGAAATAAAGCCTTATAACCATATAAAAACAGGCGTATAAATAAAAAATAGCAGGATGTACCTACTGGCGCATCCTGCTATTAATCTATTTAATCCGATGGATTACTTTACGAACTTCTTAGTACCACCTTGAATATACACACCTTTTTCAGGAGCCTTACTCAATTTGCGACCAGAGAGGTCGTAGATAGTGTTGTCCTTTACTTGTTCAGTCACAACTTGAGAGATTGCAGTAGCTTCTCTTGTGAAATCGATCTTCACAACATCACCCTTAGCACAAGGGATAGTCACGATACCGTTTTCGTCTACTTGCACAGCCACTTGCTTACCGTTCACAGTGATACCAGCATTTGGCAAGTCGATCAGACCAACCTTGCAACGTACACGGAGAGGTGCACCAGCGTTGCTCACGATCTTAGCGTTTTGACACTTACCGTCGAGCCATTCGAAGTCTACTGTGAAGTTTCCGATAGCCTTCATACCCTTCACCTTACCAGTCTTAGCCCATACTGCGGGGAGTGCAGGGAGGATGCTGATATAGTTGTGTGCACTTTGCAGAAGCATTTCAGCCATACCAGAGCATACACCGAAGTTACCATCGATTTGGAATGGAGCGTGAGAGTCGAAGAGGTTGTAGTAGATACCACCTTGACCTTGGTCAGTGCCGTAAGTAGTAGAGTGCTTGAGGGCATTCTTGATGATCACGTGAGCGTGGTCGCCATCCTGAGCACGTGCCCAGAGGTTAACCTTCCAACCCATTGACCAACCTGTAGCAGCGTCACCACGATGCTTGAGTGCGTTGACAGCAGGTACAAAGTATTCGCTTTCAGGAGTGATTTGGTCCATTGGGAAGAGAGCCATCAAGTGAGAGATGTGACGGTGGCCACGTTCACCCACGCTATATGGAGAGTATTTCCATTCGCGGAGCAATTCTTCGCCCTTCTTCACGCCGTTGAATGGGTTGCCCCATGCACCGTCGTAAACTTCTGTGTGCAAACCGTTGTCAGTCTTTTCGAGGTAGAGGTTCAACTTTTCAACATCTGCAGTAGTGAGGCCCAATTGGTCAGCACCGAGGATATCGATAGCTTCGCGGATGTTTTGGAACAAGTAGCTGATCATTTGTTGAGCGTGAGCTGTACCGTCTTCCTTTTCATTGCCGTGTTGTTCAGCACTGAATTCGTCTGGTGCAACAAAGGTACCGTCCTTCACGCGGCGGTCCTGGATCAAACGGTGGAACCAGAATTGAGCGCAATCCCACATCACGGGGAACGCCTTCTTCAAGAATTCCTTGTCTTGAGTATAGCGATAGTGTGTCCAGAGGTGGCTAGTGTACCATACGTTTGCTACGAGGTAGTTGTCACCCCATGTACTCATACTGTTGTAAAGTGAGCTTTCGGTGAGGACGCTCCAACCGTAACCACCATTGTACTTCTTACCCACTTGCTTCCAACCTTCGCTTTGTGCACCACGGATGATGAAGTTCACGAATGGCTTGTGCAAGTCAGAGAGGTTAGTGATTTCTGTTGGCCAGTAGTTCATTTGGATGTTGATGTTGGTGTGGATGTCCGAGTTCCATGGAGAATCTGCACCCTTGTCATTCCAAATACCTTGCAAGTTGTTTGGCGCAG
Source organism: Prevotellaceae bacterium (assembly GCA_021153165.1). Taxonomy (GTDB): domain Bacteria; phylum Bacteroidota; class Bacteroidia; order Bacteroidales; family Bacteroidaceae; genus Alloprevotella. Next base: position 8,183 of record JAGKTZ010000043.1, on the reverse strand, counting down.
CGATAGGCTTGCGGTTTGAGCTGATAGCGAGGTAGCGACCGAAGTGGAAGTAGAGTTGTTCGAGGAACAAGTGGTCGTTGGCCTTACTATTAGCACCAGTGTTGTTAGGATAGTAGTTGTCGATCAGAGTCTTTGTATCTACAGTAGGAGTAGTCAAGCCGAGATCGAAAGTCATGCGCTTAGTGATAGCAGTGAAGTCTGCTACGTGATCCTTTTCAACAGCGTCGAAGCCCTTAGCTGCAGCTGCTTCGATAGTCTTCTTCACATTGTTGTCGATATCAGCAACGCTTTCGCTTGTAAAATAGTTGTTGAGGACATTCATGTCGCCGTTGAAGTTGGTAGCACCCTTGAGGTAGAATGTCACTTCAGTAGCATTTGATACGCTGATGCCGTTGCCTGTAGTAGTGATTACTGCACCTTCGTCAGCCACAACGTGCAAGCGTGTAGCATATTTCACAGTCATTGCACCAGAGAATGATGCTGTACCGTTTTCGTAAACCACCTTGCCTGCGTTGATACCTGTACCTGGTTCGAGAGTGAACACGAGGTTGAGCTTGTCAGCACCTTCAGTCTTGTATTGACCAGCGATTACTTGGTCGGGAGCAGAGCTGAAGTACTTGCGGATTTGCTTTGTGCCGTTAGCGTTCTTGAATTCTACGCCAGCGATACCTTCTTCGATATCGAGGTAGCGTACGTAGTCTGTCACACCTTCAGAAAGGCTACCATCTCTGTTGGCAATAAACAAAGAACCGAAGTTCATGAATGTACGGTTACCGCTGCCTGCACCGACTACGTTAGCCGAGCCGCTCCAGAGTGTCTTTTCGTTGAATTGCAATTCTTCTGTAGCTACACCACCATATACCATGCAGCCCAATTCACCATTACCGAGAGGCAAAGCATATTCCATCCAAGGATTGCTTACGCCTGCAGCTTCAGCAGAAGTAGTGTACCAAAGTGTGTTAGGATTCTTTGGCGAGAAAGTCTTGACACCTTCGATGTCAGAGATTTCGTGTACGTATTCATCGGGATAGTTAGCATAGTCCACTTCTTCGATGTAGAACATACTACCAGTATCGCCGTTTGAAGCAGCACTGTTGTTCCACAATGCGAGATAGTCGCCACGCTTGTTCCAATAGTTGCTTGATGTACCTTTGAGCTTGATGTAGCTAGCTTGACCGTTGAAGTTGAAAGTACCATCGAAGACTGTAGTGTGGCTTGTAGCAGAGGGGTCAACCATAGTAGCACGAGCGCTAGCTTCACTACCTGTCATACCCAACACCTTGAACAAACCTGTAGAGTAGTTGTAGATCTTGTATCCACCGCCTGTTTGAGCTACGAATGCCCAGATACCCTTGTTGTCCTTAGCAGTGTTGGTGTTAGAGAGGAGCAAGTTGCCACCATCAACATAGTCGGCAGCAGTACTTACGAAACCACCATGACCACCACGGATAGTGTAGAACTTAGTGTTGTTGTCGAAATAGCTGAGGTAGATAGTTGTGCCGTCCACCTTGACTACGGGGAATTTGCCGCTAACTGTAGAAGGAGTGAGTTCGCTCTTCTTCACAGCAGCCTCAGCAGTAAATGTGTCGCCATTCTTGTAAGCCTTACCGTTGTAAGTCACGCTTGCGTTGTCAGCACCAAGAGTCAACACGGTGTAAGTCTGAGGACCTACAGCCACTTCGTTGATCACATAGCAGTTACCAGCATCGGTTGTTGTCCAACTGTTCACAACGATACCAGCGTCCATCTGACCGCTTTCTTGAGAGTTCATACCGTTGCCACCAATGGTCAACTTCCAAGGATAGCTGCCGCCAATGTTTTGAAGCGACAAAGCAGCCGAGGGGCTTGCGCTGAAGCCACCATTAGAGCCTACGTACTTGCCAGCACCTACGCTGTAGAGGTAGTAGTTTGATCCCTGCTTTTCAATGCGGAATTGTTGGTTGGGATCCTCGGGGTTTTGTGTCACTGTGCCTACCAGTTTACCTGTGCTCGACGCGATTTCGCCGGGAACCTTAGAACTGTAGAGCAAGAACGCACGAGCACTGCGCAAGGTATAAACCTTGTTGTTGCTCAACTGCGAGAGACTAGTCACCTGCTGTGCCTGCATAGCAAAAATCATGCAGAAGAAGGTGAGAAGCATCAGAGAAATTTTTCTCATAGTGAAAGGTTTTAAAAAGTTATTAGTTAATTGAGTTTTATTTTATACAATGTCTGGCAAAGATACACAATATTTATATAAATGACAGACTTTTTAGTTAAAATTGTACGACGGCTTAGGGCACTTTTAACAAACCTAGACCTTTTTCGAAAAAACCTAGACCTTTTTTTAACGAGACGTCGCGAAATTTCAAAAAGGTCTAAGTTTTTTTCGACAAGGTCTAAGTTTGTGAAAATATCATCTTTTGTGGGGAGAAGAAGCAGGACTATTCTGCCGCAATAGTCCTAAAAGGTAATATGGAAGTACCTGAAAATTCAGGTGCCATCACACATTGGATTTGCATCGTGCCGAATTGGAACTTGCCTGCTCTATTCACGAGATACTCTTCCACATATATGGATTCTCCCTTCTTGATTTCTTCGATGAAATGGAGCGTTTCTGTATCCGACACGGCGCGGTAGGCCCACAAACTGCCGCTATAAGCATAGCCCGACAGTGGGCGTGCGGGCACCAAACCACAAGGATGTTGCAGGGTCAGGCGTACGAAATCGTAATACCTGTCTGCACTGATATTCATCACTAATCTTATGCGCTCTCCTACTGCCAACTTTGTTTTGTCATTCACTCTCTCCCATTTGCCTTCTCGTAGTACTTCGCACACGGCATTCATCGTAAATCCTGCGCCGGATTGTTGCACATTGGACAGGGGTTGGGTAAAAGTAGCCGTTGCATAGCCCCACGCCAATCCCTCTGAGTCTTGTCGAAGTCTCAGGCTGATTTGTTGCTTAGGTGCCCCTTTGCTTGTAAACAAAGACGAATTGCTCTGATCATACACCTTTTTATAATTACCCAAAGCTGTAGTGTAATCTTTGTCAGACGGCGCATCCACAATGTGTCGGCCCGCATACAATGTATAATATACTGTAGGCTTCATTTCAAGCCCTTTCACCCACTTGTTCTGACCGCCAGCAGGCAACAATAGGGCGTGAAGCGCATCTGTCACAGATGGTGCATCCTCCCATACTTGTGTGCGCAGGGATTGCACGAGGTTGAGACGAATTTTCTCGATTTCATCGCAAAAATCATCCTTTTGCAAACTCATGGCTTCGAGTGTGGCCGTTTGCATCAACAGGCGTTGCGACTCGGATACATCTCGCATTTTTCTGCTGTCGTAATATTTGCCCATAGTCGGAGATTCTACCATATATTCGTCGAGGCTTTTCAGCAAAGCCACTACTTGTTCCACTTTGCCATACTTTGCCATCACCACAGCCAGTTGGGGTTTGCTGTGAAGCGGATATTGCGCCAACTGTTCTTTGGCCAAATTCAGCAGATATTCTCCATCATTATTCAGCGCCTTACCATAAATCGCACATAGATACAGATAGTTGATTTGAGATGAGGTCAGAAGGGGTGTTTGTTTATCTTTCTCGCGATTTAATCGTAGATTTTTTACCTGATTTGCTATTTCCGCGTCAATATATTTCATTGCCGAGGTCAGCATCGTTGCGCTTTTTGTATTGTGCGTAGTCGATTCCGCTCTTGCCAAGAGTGTGGCAATGTTTAGGGTAATGCTGTAATTCCCCTGCATACCCTTGAACCAACTCCATGAACCATCGGCATTCTGATGTCCTTTCAATTGTTCATAAGCCGTAGCCATCTTCACCGCCCAACTACCCTCGTCAAACAATTTCGTGAGTTCTTCGCCACGTTTCGCCTCTCTTTCTGCATACGACAACCATGGCGTATTACTGTCCAAGCCCTCCAGATTTCTTTCCTTGATTTCCTTGCCACTTCCCTTTTGTGCCAAGACGGCATCTTTGATTGCAGGATTCCCATTTGCTATGAATTTTGACATTTCCAAGGCATAATATTGCGCCGCCCAATCTCTGGCGCCATAACATTTCTTGTCTGTCAAAACAGGCAACGCCTGCACGGCAGTCCACGTAGGGTGGCTGGTCACGCCTATGGTCAAAGTGTGATTACGACGACCCTCGGCTTGCAATAGCGAATCTAATTGAATCGTCTGCGTACCTTTGTCGATAAAAGTGAAGGGAACGGAGCGAGAAATCTCCACTCTGTCGGACAAAACGGGTAGGTAGTGCTCCTCGCCATCCGCAAAGTGTTCACTCTGTGCCGTCGCGCGGCAAATCCACAACGTGGGGTCAGTGTCTTTGGGTACCTCGCACTCGAAAGTCAAGGTTCCCGATGTGCCAGCTCCGATGAAATGGCATTTTTCCTGCTTATAAATATGCTCTCCCGTCGCTTCATTCACAATTGTCAGCACTACGTTGGGACGGAGTGACTGCTGCGACAGATTTTGCAACGTCACAGGCACAGCAAACTTATCGCCCGAACGAACAAACCTTGGCAAAGAGGGCTGAACCATGAATTCTTTTCTCGCCACTACTGTGGTGTCCAAACTACCATAATCCATGTGCGCCGTATGTGCCAGAGCGTCGAAACGCCACGTCGTCAAACTTTGCGGCAGAGTGAAGCAAATCTTCACACAGCCCGCTTCGTCGGTCCTTAGGTTGGGATAAAAGAACGCCGTCTCTGCAAAATTTGTTCGGGGTTTAACCTCCTGCACAGGCAAAGCATCCATCGTGCGCTCAGCCGTTGCCATATCTTTCGCTAGGTAGGTTTCGCCCATCGCATTACTCCTCTTCGCCGAAGCTTGTCTGGTTGCACTCATTTTCACCCTTGGAACGGCAGTCTGATACAACATATTTTCCTCCATTTCATCGTAGAAAATAGAATTGTCCCACTGTGCGAATGTCAAAGGTGTATAGTGGTATCTCTTGCGCAAGACATCATGGAACCACAATGTAGTATTATAATATTGTGACCAATGCCAATAGCGATAATTCAAACGGCGCGGAAATGCGATATTAGAGAAACGCCAATCTTGACGTAGGAAAGCATCCAGCGAAGCGTCGTACATTCTTGCCATAAGTGAAGCTTCTGCGGGTTTACCATTGGGGTATTTGATAGAAAGTCTCCACTCTTCCTTTTGCCCAGGCGTCAAATGCGAACGAAACGTTTCCCAATTCAAACAAAGCTTCTTTTCGGGTGCAGGTCGCAACACATCCACGCTAAAGGTATAAACCTGGCTGTTCTTCATAAAAGCAAAGCACCAACGCGCACTTTCGCCGTACGATGGATGATAGGCTAAATTGAACTTAACTATTGAATCTGAAAATGCGATCCGTTGACTTTCCAACAACTTTCCGCCTACAAATTTGTCGCAGAATAGGGTGACGCTATCACAAGCCGAACCTATCATCACATAAGCCGAATCCTGCTTCTTGCTATGTCTGATGTGGTGCCAAAATACCGATGAGTCCGTTACTTTGGTGTCGGTCTCGGAGAAAAGGATAAAGTCTCTGCGCAAAGTTTCCAAAACCTTGCCATTTTCCAAAAGGGAGAATTTCCACATATACTTACCCGAAGAAGCATTTGTCAGGACCTCGGCGCTCACAGGTCTACCAGCAATCAAACTTCCCGTAGCCACGCAAATACTATCCGCCAGGGCGCCTGATTTGTCCGTATCATATTTCCATAGCGCATACTGCAATTCTTTTTCCTGCGCTTTGCCCGCTGCATTAAGGCAATTGACCTGCAGTTGGGGAGTAGACTCGCGACAAACGACATCCGGCCAATTAGCATCCAGCCAATAGCTTTTGGTGCCTGCCTGTAGGACGATGCTGCCCGAGGCGGTCTCTCCATTCTCCGCCGTCACATCATAATTTATGGTATAAAAGTAGCGTTGAAAGTGGGCGAAATCCTTTTTCTCCGTAGTGCCACACAAATAAGCGGGGATACGGAATTGTCCGTTTTCATCGGTATTGCATTCACCGCTGGTTTGATATTGTTTCTGCTCGGTATAATACCATGACGTACGGTTCAGGCGCCATTTTACTTTGGCGCCGACTACAGGCAAATCCGTGTAACTTCGTGCATTGCCAACCAGGACTATTGTATCGCCCAATGCGTATGATGCTGTCGGGTCGTTGATTATTGCGGTAAATGTGGGACGCTTGTATTCCTCCACTCTGAATCGCAGAGAAGTGCTTTGACCGCCTTTCCCTTGTGCTACGACAGAGAAGTGGCCCGTCAGACATGCTTGGGGCAAGGTGAAGTCTGCATTAAAATTGCCCATTTTATCGGAGAAAACTTCCCACGTCTGGATTTCCTTGCGATTGACATCGTAGAGACGAAGTGTGATAGGAAATTTGGGTTCTGTATTATAATCGTCGCCGCGTTTGGTAAATGCGACGCCGGCAATACGAACCGTTTGCCCTGGGCGGTATATCGCACGATCGGCAAATAACTGCAGAGTCGTTTCGCTACGCATCGTGTGATGGTCGTAGGACCTATAATAATCTTTAGCAGGGGTAAATGGCAACATATATTCATCTCTGCCCACCTTGGCCATATAGTTTTGCCCCAACATCTCGCCTGACAGAAGGAAACAACCATCTTTGTCGGCGTAGATGCTCCTCTCTTTGTTGCCGTCTTTGCCAAAAAGAACGATTTCACCGCCTAATTCCACTTTTCCGCTTCGTGCATCCAACAAGACTACGCGCACCGAGTCTTTCTCGACGTTTATCCACAAAGGACGCACACGGCTGACGTGCATGATGTCGGATTTTTCCCACTTGCCGTTCACGTAGAGGGCGCACTCATAGATGCCGGGCTCTGCCACCGAGACGTGCAACGTATCAGACAGCATCTGGTAAGGCGGCAGTGTCGGAGTCTTGATATTATATATAGTAGGGTGTCCCTGACGATACTTCTTCCATTGCACCTCCCCCTTTCGCAATTGATGAACTTGTGCGGCATTTATTCCGAGACGATACAGTCGTAGTTCTGCCCGTTGCATATTCTTCCCCTCGACTACAAAATGTGCCATTTCATCGGGATATAGCACCTGTGGCATGCCGCTGATTTCAACCTGCGCCAGTTGTAATTCGGCCAGGTGCTTTTTCAGCAATTTCGCCTCGTTGCTCCGGCGATACAGACGCAGATCTTCTTCCACCTTAGCCATAACAATGCTATCGCGCTGGGCGGTTTGTGGCAAATAGGTGAAGGACAAAAACTGCAGATAAGTCTGTGCGTTGAGCGGGAGGTCGCGAAATTCCTGTGCGACTTGGCACAAAGCACTAAACTTGTGGTTTTCTGGCAAAACCTCGTAGGAAATAGGTGCATGCTTAATGCTATCCAAGGTCCATAGCAACGTCGCCTCGCGATTTCCCCTGATACGATAATAATTTATAAGTCGCGCATATAACTGGGGGCGTTGATCAGGGTCGACAACCCTATTCTGCTGCAGCACTTCCCGTGCTATTGGAGAGAGAAGATCCTGGCTGAAATAAGCGTCACCACTGCCGCGTTCAAACAGGTCCTGATAAGGCAAAAGACTGGTTTGCCCCAATTCATCGAAGGGTAGGAGCGAGGCTTTGCCATGACGCCGTGCCGCAGAAATACTTGCTGTATCAGCATGTCTGTCGGCGTAGATTTTCATCAAGGCCTGATGCCAAAGCACACGCATAACTGCATCGTCCTCGGCGGCAAGGCGGCGCTCCATATCGACTAAACATTGTGAGGCACTATCGACAGCTACTTTTTCGTACTGGTGGTAGAGACGGATATAGGCTTTGAGCTCTTGTGGTTTGTTGTGCTCTGTCTGCGATAGATCCTTGATTTTGTGTAGCAATTGTATGGCCGTGGTGGGCAGATCGCTATGTATCGCCTGATCTACATCGTTCCACATTCTTTTATGTCCTTGTGCCCAAGTCGTGAGGAGACTCGTCGTACAAAAGATGACGATTATAATTCGTTTTAAATACATATCTGTGTATTTTATAAGAAGGTTGTTTGTCTTTACATTTTACTCTTAAAGGCAAAGTAACGATTTTATTTCGAGAAAGCCTTGTTCTGCAGTCTTAAAAAATATTATCTACAGTCTTTTCTAAATATTTATTTCTGTAGCTTAGGACGTATGAAAGAATATTATTATCCT
>JAGKTZ010000042.1 GCA_021153165.1 Prevotellaceae bacterium | reverse complement strand
ACTTAATGTTTTGAACACCACTAAGTTACTAAAAATCAGCGATATGTGCAACTTTTTACTCATATTTATCAACTTAAATTAATTCCGCCAACGGGTAGTGCAAAGATAATACATGGGGCAGGGCGTCTTCATCTCGATTGATGTAGATGGATTTTTTTTAACATTTCAAAAGCACCCTACTCACCGTTTATCCACAGGCGGTTTCAACAACAGAAAGTTTTTTTTATTTTTTTCGTAGCCTACTAAAAATGTGGACTACTCCTAACAAGTCATAAACCTATTTGGCAACAAATGAAAAGACTTTCACAGTAGCTACGCCTCACAGACATACATATAAATATACATATACAAACAGGAGGGGATGTCTCAACACGAGATATCCTTTTCTTGTGCCATAACCTTGGAATAGATATTACCATGCATTCAGGTTACTCTACACATGCTGACAGAACTTCACCTTCATAGAGTGAAAGCCATAGTCGCGGCTCACAACCTTCTTTTCTACTACTCTGATTAGCAGTCTTTTAGGGGGGGGGTGAACTACAAAAACGCCTTAAAAAATTTGCAGAAAAACATTTTTTATGGTAATTTTGTTGCCTATCAAGAATATATCTAACTTAAATTCATACTTATGAGAAACAAAATCATTTCTCTTCTTGCGCTATTCAGCACATTGTTCAGCACAGGTGCTTATGCGCAATCCGACTACTATGTAGCGCATGGAGCTAACGTCAACGTTAGTCATGCGACACACTACCCCAAAGCGGTGAGCATAGAGGGTAGTCAATCTCCAGAACAAGTGCTACAGAACATTGCTTCGGCTCCGCGTTGTCAGGCCTACTTCGACAAGACATCTACCACATTTGAAGTCTTGGCTGGCGAAGTGGTCACACCCAACATTTCTATCAATGGCGAGTGGATGCACGGCTACGTATATGTAGACTGGAACCAAAACAAGCAGTTCGATGTGAACATCGAGGGTTCAGGCCCTTACACCCAAGGTGCTGGCAACGAACTGATGTGTTGGTCGCTCTACAGCAAGGGAGGCGATGGCGATAGCGGATGGAACAGCGACGGCGTTTACTTGTCGTCGGGTAATGTTTTGACCCCTGGCAGTTTCAAGGTACCTACTGATGCTGAGATCGGTACAAGTTATCGCATGCGCTACAAGGTTGAGTGGAACAGCATCGACCCTGCAGGTTCTGGCAACAAGTTCCTGAGCGATGGCGGTGCCATCATCGATGTTATGCTGAAGGTGACAGGTAAGGCTGCTGAAGGAGTTGAAGAAGAAAAATATCCAATCGACGACTACAAGGAACCCCGCGTAGGCACCACTCCAAATACGGCTTCATGGAACCAATTGGCAGAAGGTTTGCAAGCGAGTTGGGGCTCACGTGATGGCTTCTACAGCTTGCACGAAGTACCCGATCATGCTATCAAAAATACCGCCAAGATTTACGCTTGGCAAGGCGAACGCGCCAACATCCAGGCAGTACTCTTCAGCAAGAGTGATCAAGGTATGCTGCGTGTACGTATGACAGAGTGGACAAAGGGCGGAGTTGCTACTGGCATCAATGCTGGCGATGCTCGTTTCGTGAATTATGTCATCACCGACGACTACAAAGCTTGCGGCAATCACCCCACAGGCTTGCAAAAATGGCTCGTAGCAGACGTTATCGACCAAGACAAAGCTCACGCCGTACCAGCTATGGAGACACGCCCCGTCTGGTGTACTATCGAAGTACCTCGCGGAATACAAGCAGGTGTCTACAGCACAACATTAGAGGTCATTAACGAGCAAGGGCAAGTAGTCAGAACGCTTCCCCTCGACATATGTGTAAACGATCATCAACTGCCCGAAGTAAAGGATCAAAAGTTCCATCTCGACTTTTGGCAACAACCTTATTCCGTAAGCCGTTACTACCAAGTGGAACGTTGGAGCAACGAGCACATTGAGGCTTTGCGCCCATATCTTGCAGCTTTGGGTCGCGCCGGACAGCGTACTGTCAGCGCTATCATGTTCTACGAACCATGGGGCGAACAAACACACGACCTTTTTGATCCTATGGTACAAACTACCAAGAAGGCTAATGGTACATGGGCTTATGACTACACCATCTTCGACAAGTACGTTGAACTTTGTGCTGAGTATGGTATAGACAAACAAATCAACTGTTTCAGCATGGTTCCCTGGGATATGAATTTCAGATACTGGGACGAAGCTACAGCACAGTTCAAGTTTATCAAGACGACTACATCTTCATCTGAATATAAAGATTTGTGGAACAATTTCCTGGCGGCGTTTAAGGTTCACCTGCAGAAAAAGGGATGGTTCGAAAAAACTAATATCGCGATGGATGAACGCGCAGAAGCAGATATGCTGAATGCATACAACATAGCCAAAGCGCATGGTTTCAACATGGCATTGGCGGGCAACTATCACTCTTCGTTGAGCGACAAATTGCAAGACTTCTGTGTGGCTTTAGGACAAGATAAGCAGTTTACAGCAGCTCAACGTGCAGACCGCAAAGCCAAAAATCGTGTGACAACCATCTATACCAGTTGTGCCGATGTTGAGCCTAATATCTACACCAACTCCTTCCCTGCTGAAGCGACATTCCTACCTCTTTATGCGGCAGCCAACGATTTGAGTGGCTATTTGCATTGGGCATGGATCAACTGGGATGAGCACCCACTGACAGATAGCCGTTTCCGCAAGTTTGGTTCGGGCGACACCTATTGCTACTATCCTGGAAATCGCTCCAGTGTACGCTTCGAAAGATTGATCGAAGGTATTCATCAATACGAAAAGGTGCAAATTCTCAAGGAGGAATACAAGAATAATCCTGAGCAATTGAAAAAGTTGAATGCACTCTTGAAGCGTTTCGAAGGTCATGCTGTAGTGGGCGAAGATTGCGCCCCAATGGTTAATGACCTTGAGAACTTCCTCAATGGCCTGGAGGTTGAAATCCCCGAACCCAAGGATGTAAAGACAGGTTATTATCACTTGGTAAGTAAAGCCACAAACCGTACGGAGCACCTTTATAATGATGCGTTGTTGAGCGGCAATAGTATGCGCTTCACACTGCAATCCAACCAAATGGTAAATACGAACAATGGTATTTGGCACATCACCGTGAAGGATGGCAACAAGCTGGGAGTGAAAAATGGCGATGGCAATGCACTTGTGGCTGGCGCCAGCTATGGCGGTTCTGTGGTGGGAACATTTAATGAACTGACAGTAGGGTCTACCTCTGACGTTGGCGAGCATCGCTACTACTACTTCACCGAAGCCATCAACTGTACCAATGGTGGTAGCAACTTCAAACTCTCAGGAGTGGATTTCGTGACTACATGGACAGACGGTGGAGCAACAGCCGATGACAATCTGTGGCGCTTTGAAGAAGTTAATGTGGATGACAAAAAGGTTTATGAAGTAAAGATTGACGGCGGCAAAGACGTCTACGTGACCTATAAGAATGGCGGTATATCTGAAACGGCATTTAATGGAGGGTTCTTCATTACCGATACAGATATCTCTACAAATTCTCTTTCTGTGGGAGTTGTAGGGAATATCGTGAGATCTGCTGATGTAAAGGTGGAAGGCACAACGATTAAAGTGAGTAATGTAACTATCAAAACTCCTGCTCAAAAGCAAGATCTCTACAACACGAGCAAGGGGGATGGTGTTGTTCCTCCCTATCGTATCCCCGGCATCACAACTGCCAGCAACGGCCGCTTGATTACTGCTGCAGCACGCTTGGTATGTGGCACCGACCCTGGATATGGACAGGTGGATATCGTTTGTCGTACGAGCGATGACCATGGTACAACCTGGAGCAATATGATCGATGTGGCGGTAGGCAACGGAAAAACTTCTGCTACTGTCAACTATTTTGATACAGCCTTTGGCGATCCTGCTATTGTTGCCGACAGGACTAGCAATGAAGTACTGATCATCGCTGTGGCAGGATGTACGGTATATGGCAATGGCAATACGACTCGCCAAAATCCCAATATGATAGCAACTATCCACAGCAAGGATAATGGTAAGACTTGGGAGAAGCCTGTCAATGTGACCGAAGATATCTATAGCCTTTTCGATGGAGGCAATCCGATACAAGCCGCATTCGTAGGCGGTGGTAAGATTTTTCAAAGCCGTATAGTCAAGAAGGGGCAATACTATCGTCTCTATGCAGCCATGTGTGCACGTCCCAATGGCAATCGCGTGATCTATTCAGACGACTTTGGTCGCACTTGGCACGCACTGGGTGGCGCATCTGCCCTGCCTGCTCCTGGAGGTGACGAACCTAAATGTGAAGAAATGCCGGACGGCCGTGTAATCCTCTCAAGCCGTGTGGGTGGTGGACGTATCTATAATATATATACCTATAGCAACACATTGGAGGGCAAAGGCTCTTGGTCTGGCGATGTCAAATCTACCTTCGCTGGCTCAGGACTGACACCTGGTGGCAACTCTACAAACGGAGAAATCCTGATCGTACCTGTCACTCGTGTAGCTGATCAAAAGGATATGTATCTAGCTTTGCAATCTTTGCCTACTGGTTCCGGTCGTACCAATGTGGGTATCTATTATAAGGAGCTCACCGACTTCACTGACATCAACACCGTAGCCAATTTTGCAACGGACTGGAACGGTTTCTATCAAGTGAGCAACACCTCATCGGCTTATAGCTCTATGGATTTGCAGGCTGATGGCCGCATTGGATTTATCTACGAAGAGACCCTCACAGGATTTGGCAAACGCAACAATCCTATTTCCACTAGTTTCCCAACAGGAGCTGGTCAGCACAATTTCGATGGTTTCGACAATATCTACGTGGCTTATGATTTGGACTTCATCACCAATGGTGCCTATGTACTCAATCGTGAAGTATCACGCGGAGAGTTTGTAAAGAATTATTTCAATACATTAGCAGACAAAGCGAATGTATCAAACGATCTGAAGGCTAGAGTTAAGAAGGCCATAGCTGCTCTGGGCAATGAACCCACAACAAGCGAAATCGATGGTATCTATGCTATCTTGGCAGGAGAAGCGCCTGCTGACTCTTGGGATGGAAAGGTTTTGACCTTCACCAATGTGCAGCAGAATGGAAAGGAATATACATTGTATGTCAACGAAGACCATGTACTTTCTATCACTACCACCCCTGCTGAATCAGTAGGAGAATCGGCGCATTTCATCTGCAAAAAGGAAAATAGCGGTCGCTATTCTTTCCACAATGTGGCCAACAATTGCTATATGATCTGGCGTGCTGGAAACAATTATGGTTACAACAACAATACAGGCACATTGGGAACATACAATGCCACTTACTGCGACTGGAGTATTAATGATGCGAGTGCAACATTGAACAATACTTACTATATCACAAGTAAGCGCGCAGACGGAACCACTGATGGCACATTGATTCTCATGGCAACCGGAGTTTTTGATTCCTGGTCAAGCGGTGTGGGATATGCATCAAACTATAGCAACCTGTTCCGTATTGAAGAAGTAAATACATCTGTAGGTGTGGATCAGGTGATCATCCCTTCAACTGAAAGAGCAGTCATTTATGACCTCTCTGGCCGCCGCGTGAAAGTTCCCACCAATGGTATTTACATCATCAATGGGAAAAAGGTATATGTGAAGTAAATTAAATCTCAGACAAGGTAAAAGGGAGGGCAAATAATAGTCCTCCTTTTTTCTTGGGCACGATGAGTCACGTTATAATAATGTACAATAAGTCAAAGAGCGCGAAAGGAGTATGCAGACAATGATTGACTTTTCAACCTGGCATGTCGGCCATCTCATTTCAATTGCAAAGATAATACATGGGCTAGGGCGTCTTCATCTTAATTGATGTAGATAGATTTTTTTAACATTTCAAAAACACACCAGTCACCCAATATATACAGATGGTTTGAGCGTTGGAAAGTTTTTTTTATTTTTTTCATAGCAGTATCAAAAGACAGTATCTTTTGACAAGACGGGCTTCTATCTTCAAAGCGGCAAAAATGGTCCTCAATTCTGTGCCACATTACAGCTATATACATATATAATATATTAAGGCAAAAAGCGTACCCCCTACATTTAGCATTGGGCACGCTTTTCACTTATGCATCACAATTACTTACGAGAAAAGGTCTTGAAGAGGAACGAATCCGCCTGCAAGACCTTTGACTATATCAGGTTGTGACCTAATTACGCTTTGCCCTCACGACGTGCTGGACGACCTTCGCCTTCGCGACGGGGACGGCGTGCTGGGCGGTCTTCCCATCCTTCAGGTTTTTCTTCGAGCACTTTGTGTGAGAGGCGGAACTTACCAGTCTTTTCGTCGATTTCGAGCAACTTCACGCTGATAGTGTCACCTTCCTTCAGACCAGCTTCTTCCACTGATTCGAGGCGCTTCCAAGCGATTTCGCTGATGTGGAGCAAACCTTCCTTGCCTGGCATGAATTCAACGAAGCAACCGTAAGGCATGATGCTTACGACCTTAGCATCGTACACTTCGCCCACTTCGGGGATTGCCACGATAGCACGGATCTTAGCGATAGCAGCATCGATGATAGCCTTGTTTGCACCGCACACTTGGATCTTGCCTACACCATCTTCTTCGTCGATAGTGATAGTAGCACCAGTTTCTTCCTGCATACCTTGGATGATCTTACCACCAGGGCCAATCACTGCACCGATGAATTCCTTAGGAATTTCCATAGCTTCGATGCGTGGTACATGAGGTTTGAAGTCTGCGCGAGGTTCGCTCAGTGTCTTCATCATTTCGCCCAGGATATGTTCGCGACCAGCCTTAGCTTGTGCCAAAGCCTTTTCGAGGATTTCGTAAGAGAGACCATCGCACTTGATGTCCATTTGTGTAGCGGTGAGGCCCTTCAATGTACCAGTGGTCTTGAAGTCCATATCGCCCAAGTGGTCTTCGTCGCCGAGGATATCAGAAAGTACTGCATACTTGTCTTCACCTGGATTCTTGATCAGACCCATTGCGATACCGCTGACGGGAGCTGCGATGGGCACACCAGCGTCCATCAACGCCAAAGTACCTGCACAAACTGTTGCCATAGATGACGAACCGTTTGATTCGAGGATATCGCTCACCACGCGTACTGTGTAGGGGAAGTCGGCGGGGATTTGACCCTTCAGACCGCGCCATGCCAAGTGACCGTGACCGATTTCACGACGACCTACGCCGCGTGATGCACGAGCTTCACCTGTAGAGAATGGAGGGAAGTTGTAGTGCAACAAGAACTTCATGTAGCTCTTGTCCAATACGTCGTCTACCATCTTTTCGTCCAACTTTGTACCCAATGTAGCGGTTGAGAGGCTTTGTGTCTCACCACGTGTGAAGATACTTGAACCGTGGGGGATGGGCAGAGGTGATACTTCGCACCAGATAGGACGGATGTCGGTAGTTTGACGGCCATCGAGACGAATACCTTCGTCCAGGATGCAACGACGCATAGCGTCCTTTTCTACGTCATGGTAGTATTTGTCGACCAAACCGTTCTTTTCGTCCAATTCTTCAGCAGCCATATCAGCATGAGCAGCAGCGTAAGCTTCCTTGAAGTTTTCGCGTACAGCTTCGAATGCTTCGAGACGTGCGTGCTTTTCGAGTCCTTGCTTAGTGATAGCGTAGCATGCGTCGTAGCATTCCTTCTTCACTTGTTCACGCAATTCTTCGTCGTTCACTTCGTGGCAGTATTCACGCTTCACGTCAGTGCCCAATTCCTTCATCAGGTCGATTTGCAATTGGCACATAGGCTTGATAGCTTCGTGAGCCACCTTGAGGGCTTCGAGCAGAGCGCTTTCGGGCACTTCGTTCATTTCGCCTTCCACCATCATGATGTTGTCCATAGTTGCAGCCACCATGAGGTCCATGTCTGCGCCTTCCAATTGTTCGAAAGTAGGGTTCACTACGTATTCGCCATTGATGCGAGCCACACGTACTTCAGAGATTGGGCCGTCGAAGGGGATATCTGAACAAGCCAAAGCAGCACTTGCAGCGAAACCAGCGAGTGCGTCGGGCATATCTACGCCGTCGGCAGAGAAGAGGGTGATGTTCACGTACACCTCAGCGTGATAATCGCTGGGGAAGAGGGGACGCAAAGCGCGGTCCACGAGACGTGAAGTCAATATTTCATAATCTGAAGCACGGCCTTCGCGCTTTGTGAAACCACCGGGGAAGCGGCCTGCTGCAGAGTACTTTTCTTTGTAGTCGCACTGAAGGGGCATGAAGTCAGTGCCGGGATTTGCATCTTTTGCCCCACAAACTGTTGCGAGCAACATGGTGTTGTTCATACGCAACATTACGGATCCATCAGCTTGCTTAGCAAGTTTTCCAGTCTCAATACTGATGGTGCGTCCATCAGGCAACGAGACGGTCTTTGTAATAACGTTCATCTTATTTTTACTTAAAAAATTGTGAAATACTTCTATAAATCGCACAAAGTTACAGATTTATTTTGAGCCACTTGCTTTTATCGTGCTTTTTTTAGCATTTTTAGTACGTGGTGGACTTAAATTTTGTCACTAAAAGCGTTTTTTCAGCAAAATGGGTCATAAGCACAGTGACTTTGGGGATTAAACACCCGAGATTTCTATCACTGCCAAATCGCTATGCGTGCCGATGCGGAAGGGCGGTCCCCAAAGCGACAATCCACTGGATACCCAGATGTGTGCATGTTGCCACTGACGGTAGCCATGACTCTGCTCGTACATACGATCGACCATCAGATTGAGGGGGAATACCTGACCGCGATGTGTGTGGCCGCAAATCATCAGATCAACTTGCAATGAATCGGCTTGGGCTAGGTGATAGGGCTGATGATCCAGCACGATGACGGGGCGGCGGCGGTCTGTACGTTCGAGCAGCCACGAAAGGGGTTGGCGATGCTTGTTGGACCTGTCGTCTCGGCCCAGCAATTGTATACCACCTGGCAGGGTCACGATGCTATCTTGCAACAGGGTGATAGGGGTCTGCTTCAAATATTGCTTCACCTTGTTGACATCACTGATATATTCGTGGTTGCCGGGCACCATATAGATGCCTTGTGGCGCATGGATTTGGGCGAGGACTTTGTCAAAGGGTTTGCCTATCAGGGGCTGGATACTATTGTCTATCAAATCGCCAGCGATCAGGACGACATCGGGTTGCTGTGCATTGATCAGGTCGACGTATTTCTGGAGCGCAGACACACCTGTGCCGTAACCTAGGTGGACATCGCTGACGGCCACAATACGTAGGGTTTGCCCCTCGGTCTTGCGTGCAGTGGTCACCTTGATTTCTTCCACGCGGGGGTGCTTGTAGTTGATGTAGCCGTAGACTAATATCAGGCAGGCGACGGGCAGTGCGTACCACAGGGAGTGGCCCATTGTGGGCACAAACCTTTTGACCACATCGGCTACAATGAGTAGCAAAACGGCGTAGAGCAGAAAGACCATCCACACTGAGCCAGCGGTATGGAGCGTGCGCAGGAGCCAATCGGGCAAGGCAAACTCGCGCAGACCTATTGCGGCAAATAGCGAAAAGGCTATGAGCCAAAACAACAGGCCGAAGACGACCTTACCCCACAAGGGCAAAAACGACAGGGCTTGAAGGGAACGCAGAAACAAATAACCATTGCCGAGCAGATATACAATCGGAAGGAGAATAAAGGCTATTTTCATCGAGATTTTCAGTGCTATAAAAATGAGGCATTTAGAGGGGCGCAAAAAAGGGTTAACCTTTTTCAAAAAAAACCTTACTTTTTTTAAAAAAACCTTGACCTTTTTTGAAAAAGGTTAGACTTTTTTTCTACGCCGTTTTGGGGGGGCTGTTTTTGGGCTTTACACCACAGCTTTTTTGCCCGAGGAATATCAGATCTATCAACGTGGCAACATGCCGCGCACACGTTCCATGATTTCAAAGAGTGACTCGACAGTTTCGGCGCGAAGCATATCGATGCGGGTCTGACGGAAATTGTGAATTCCCTTAAAGAGCGGTGTTGCTGCCAAATGGCGACGTGTGTGCAGAATACCGCCACGCTCGCCGGCGCGTTCTACGCTTTGCAGAACCTGTGCTTTGAGCACATCGAGCATCCAGTCTGGGGTCAATGGTGCGTATTGGCTATCGATCACTGCCTCGGTTTCTGCCGATGAAATGGGCGAAAATCCTTCAGAATCTCTGATTTCCTTGAATATCCATGGGCGGCCGAATGTAGCACGTCCTATCATCACGGCATCTACACCATACTGTTCAAAACCGCGACGGGCATCGTCGGCACAACAGACGTCGCCGTTGCCAATAATGGGGATGTGCATGCGAGGATTGTTCTTCACCTCGCCGATCAGGCTCCAGTCGGCCTCGCCAGTGTACATCTGCGCTCTGGTGCGTCCGTGGATGGTGAGTGCTTGTATACCGCAATCTTGCAGTTGCTCGGCCAGCGGCACGATGATCTTGTGGTTCTCGTCCCAGCCCAGTCGGGTCTTGACGGTCACGGGCAGGTCTACGGCATCGACTACGGCGCGGGTGATCTCGAGCATCAGGGGCACATTCTGCAACATCCCTGCTCCGGCACCCTTGCCGGCTACTTTTTTCACGGGACAACCGAAGTTGATGTCCAGCACGTCGGGGCGTGCGCGCTCTACTACGATCTGTGCCGCATCGCGCACGGCTATGGGGTCCTTGCCGTAGATCTGTATCACCACGGGGCGCTCCTCGTCGCAGACGGTCAACTTCTCAAGACTTTTATTGACCATACGTACCAAGGCGTCGGCGGCTACAAACTCTGAATACACCATCGAGGCGCCCAACTGCCGACAGAGCAGACGGAAACCGATATCTGTGACATCTTCCATCGGGGCTAAAAGCAAGGGGCGTTCGCCCAAATCGATATTACCTATTTTCATTTCCTACAATTATTTTTATGCCATTTCATCGGTAAAACAGCTATTCACCGACACCTTACACAATATAGAATTTCTCAAAAATCGGCGTTTTCACCGCAACTTTTCCACCCACTATCCCTGGGGCAAGGTTTTCATACCCCACCATTTATAGAGCAAGAAAGCACCTGCGCCAAATGTCAATAGGGCACAAATACTCAATGACAGACTTGACATTTCCTGCATCCAACTTTCGGTCTCTGGCCAGTGGAGTGATAGCACGGCGATGCTATTATTGAGCACATGGGCTACGGTACAAAACCACAGATTGCCTGTGCGCAGATAGAACAGACCGAGAGCGATACCGAGAATCAGGGCTGGAATAATCTGTGCCAGATTGCCATGCACCAGAGCAAAGGCTGCAGCAGACACGGCAACGGCTACCATAGGATGCCAATTGGACTGTATCAAACTTCTCAATATACCTTCGCGGAAGATCACTTCTTCGGTCAACGGCCCTACGACGCAGAGCAACAATAAGCAGAGCCAATCGCCCTTGGCACTGGAGAAAAGTGCCGTAGAACCGCCGTCGGGCAGGGGCGTTAGGGCCAGGAAAAAGGAGGTGCCGATCACGAGCAGGAAGAAAGCACATAGTCCGACGACTACCTCGCGCTGACTTAAGCGAATCCGGCGCACGAAGGCTTCCCTGCGACAAACTTTTGTCAGAGCGAGGAGACCTATCACCAGAAAGTCTACAATGAGCAAAGTGTAGAGCAATACACGCGGATTGTCTTGGAGCAATGTTTCATCAAGCCCTGCACCGGCAATCAAATTCGGCATATTCACCGCCAAAAGTGCCATACATCTAGCCAAAACCAGAGAGCCAAGAGATACTAATATTAATAATAGAGCATTTTTCATAAAAACAATATTCTTCTTGCGGCAGCGGCGTCGCAATTCAGTTGATCTACGAGCGCAGATATATCAGCAAATTTCATTTCTTCGCGCATTTTTTCTACGAAAGACAGGGTGATTTCTTTTTCGTAAAGGTTGCCGGTGAAATCAAACAGATGGGCTTCGATCGAGACGTTGTCACCATTGTCCAGAGTCGGACGTCGACCGATATTAATCATTGCGCCATACGTTTCGCCGTCGACCTGTGCCCATCCGGCGTAGACACCGATACCAGGCACCAGTAGTTGTGAGCATTGGGGCTGGAGATTTGCCGTAGGAAAACCGATTTCGCCCCCTACTCTATGGCCATGCGCCACCGTTCCGTGCAGACTATAGTTTCTGCCCAAGGCTTGTGCTGCGAGAACGACATTGCCTTGCTCCAGGGATTTACGTACAAGCGAGGAACTGACGGTATAATCGCCGCAGGTCAGGGGATGCGCCTCGACCACCTGGATGCCCAATTCGTTGCCGTAGCGCTGATAATCCAGGAAACCCTCTGCGCTCTTTTTCCCAAAGTGATGATCATAACCAATCACCAGAGTTTTCACACCAAGTGCCTCGGCAAGGTATTTTTGCATAAACTCATAGGCAGAAAGTGAAGCCATTTCACGCGAAAACTGCAGCACGGCACAAGCATCCAAACCCTCGTGCGACAACAACGAGATGCGCTCTTCTCGGGTAGTGAGGAGGGAGGGCTGATACGCTTGATTGAGCACACGACGTGGATGCTCGGAGAAAGTGATGACCATCGTTTGCAAACTATCCAAAGCCGCATAGTGCTTCACCTGCTCCAACAGGAAACGATGTCCGAGATGCACACCATCAAAAAAGCCTATCGTCGCACAATATCCACTGTGCAAACGACTATCCAAAGCCTGGGGCTTCGCAAACGAATCGATGGCAAATATCTCCATTATCTTTTTTCCCTTACGCGTTGTTTCGTTTCTATTAGATCTCGTTTTTTACGATAAAATCGTTATTTTTTATCTACAAATTCTTTCCCCCAATTTATATCAAGGGGTAAAAGTCAACTTTCCCGTTTCATCAAAATCCTTCAACCAAGCACTGTCGGCAGGAGCCAAGCGCGCCAACAAACCTTGCTTACGCGCTGCTTCACAATTGACTTCACTATCGTCAAAAAAGAGTATTTCTGATGGCGCACAACCAATACCTTCGACCACCTTGTCGAATATTGCTGGGTGCGGTTTCTCGATTCCCATCTCGTAGGATAGGAACACGCCGTCGAAGAAGTCTTCTACTTGTAAGCCTTTGTATCTGAAAAACTCTTCTCTGCCTTGTCGCCAATGAATCTCGTTGGTATTACTCAACAAATAAATGGGATAATTCTTTTTGGCCTTGAGCAGTGTCTCCAAACGTTCTGCTGGTACGTCCATTAGGTAACTTTCCCACGCCTTGACCAAGGTTTCATCGGACAAATCAGCGCGCCCGCTCAATCTGCGCAATTCTTCGCAGAACTCCGCAACGGACAGTTCCCCTCTTTCCAACTGTGCAAACACGCCAGCCTGAGCATATGTGCCCAGGAAAGGCCGAATATCGAAGCCGAGTCCGGCAAAGGCATCAATACATCTTTGCTTGTTGAGATCTACCAAGACCCCACCGAAATCAAAAAGCAGGTTCATTTTTCACAAGTTTATAGAGTTTGTCTGAAGGTCTGATCTTGTCGGGCACAGGTATTGATACGACCTGACCTTTCTTGGCAGTCTTTATCGCACCCTTATCTGCAAAATGAATTTCAGTAGCTGTCAGATAGTGTACACCTGTAGTCGGACCGACAAGCAGTAGGCGATCGCCCACATTGATTTCGCCTGCTTCGACATAGAATTCACCTACACCGAGGCGCGAGAAGTATTTTACACCCTTGGCCACGTAGACTTTTTTCTCGGTAGCACTTGAGCCATACTTTTCACTCCATTCGCCGAGTTTTTGTCCTTGATAGTAACCATCCCAGAAACCACGGTTGAAAACAGTTGAGAGTTTTTCGTCCCACTCTGCTACACGCTCTGGCGTAAACGTACCATCAGCCACAGCTTGCAACGCCTCCTTGTAACAACGTACTACATTGTACACATATTCTGCACTGCGAGCACGTCCTTCGATTTTGAAAACACGCACACCGGCACCGACCATTTTGTCGATGAAACCGATAGTTTTCAAATCCTTTGGACTCATTATGTATTTATTGTCTATATCGAGTTCCACGCCCGTATCTCGGTCGCGCACGGTGTAGGCTCTGCGGCACACTTGCATACATTCGCCACGATTGGCAGAACGTCCGAGATTGTCCAAGGAGAGATAACACTTTCCGCTAACGGCCATGCACAAGGCGCCGTGACAGAACATCTCGATACGTAGAGGTTCGCCCGAGGGACCCTTGATTTGTTCGCGATCGATGAATTGTCGGATGTGGTGCACCTGGAACATATTCAACTCGCGCGCCAAAACGACAACGTCGGCAAAGCGTGCGTAAAAGCGCAAGGCTTCTGTATTGGAAATATTCAACTGTGTAGACAGATGCACTTCTTGTCCGATACGATTGCAGTAGTCCATCACAGCCACATCCGCCGCAATGACAGCAGAAATACCCGCCTCGTGAGCAGCATCACAAATCTGGCGCATCAATTCCAGGTCGTCGTCATAAATAATCGTATTCACCGTGAGATAAGACTTCACCCCGCGCTCAGCACATATCATTGCGATATCACGTAAGTCGTCTATTGTAAAACGACTCGCCGAATGAGCGCGCATATTCAAAGCCTCGATACCAAAGTAAATAGAGTCGGCACCAGCTTGCAAAGCCGCCGCCAAAGATTCTCTGGAACCAGCGGGCGCCATCACTTCCACCTGTTCACCATTAATAAGGATGGGCTGATTCTTCGGCGCCGAGATTTCCTGCAATGAGATTTTATTTTCGTTGTCCATATTGCGATAGATTCTTCGTATTATTTTTATCAGATGAGAGGTGATGTGCTATTTATTCATCAATACATTATTGACAGGACTCACCTCCAAATATTTTTTCTTCAAGATAGTGTAATCAATGTACCTGGGGCAAAGCGACCGACACGTTGGGATGTTTCTGCCGTATCTGAGTTTATGACATTTTCCTCTGTTGCCGTGCTTTCTTCAAGGCATGTAATGCGCACTTTGTGTACGCCTCGCTCTACGGCCTTTAAGCAATTTTCAAGTTTTGGCAACATACCGCCTGCGACGACTCCATCTTTTACCAGTTGGTCAAACTTTTCACGATTGATATGTGGTATTACTGATGTCAAGTCGTCGGGGTTTTGCATCACGCCGGGATATTCGAAAACGTAGAGCAATTCTACGTCAAATTCCTCGGCGAGCGCTGCAGCCACTTCGCCGGCTATTGTGTCGGCATTGGTATTTAGTATCTGCCCTGCGCCGTCGTGGGTCAATGGTGCCAAGATGGGGGTAATGCCCCCTTTGAGCAAGAGTGAAAGACGCGACGCATCGACACGCGAAACATCCCCCACGAAGCCATAATCGACTTCTCCGACAGGTCGGCGGTTAGCTCTAATCACGTCGGCATCTGCTCCCGTCATACCGATAGCAGAGATGCCCATCCCCTGCAGTTGTGCCACAACATTTTTGTTTACCAGCCCAGCGTAGACCATAGTCACCACGCGCAGCATGTCAGCATCTGTGATGCGACGGCCTCCGACCATCTTTGTTTCGATACCGAGTTGAGCTGCCACATCTGTTGCTGTCCTTCCGCCGCCATGCACCAGGACTTTGTAGCCTGGCAAAGCAGAAAAGGCAGTTAACAATAGTTTCAGTGCAGCAGGATCTTCTACGATTTTACCACCGACTTTTACCAAATATAAGTGAGGCCGATTGTTCGACATTGGATTTATTTTTTGATACATTTTATTCCTTTCGAATTAAGGTTAGACCTCGTTAAAATTATCCTAGACCTTTTTTTAACGAGGCGTCGCGAAATTTTAACGGGGCGTCGCGAAATTCAAAAAAGGTTAGACTTTTTTTTCGAGGGGCTTTTTATGCCTATTTTTTATCCAACTTATCCGATGCGGAAGTCTGAACTTAACTTTTGAAATACTC
>JAGKTZ010000003.1 GCA_021153165.1 Prevotellaceae bacterium | reverse complement strand
CATTTTATCACCATTTCTTTTTGTTTTATTATTATTTCTATTGGATATATATTAGGTTGATTTTTTTAGCACCCTTGAGGAATGAGACAGATAATTAAGGTTGTCTCCTCCAAGTCCCAGGCAATCCACCACCGAATAGTCCCTGGCGAGATTTTGCTACGGGTTCTTGCGGTTTGCCATTGAGTTCGGGATACGAGATACGAGTGTGATAGATGGTCTTAAGGCTGTCTATCAACACTTGTTTAGCATCTGCAATATCCTTGAACGTAATGGGACATTCCTTGAAGTGTCCGTCCGCCAATTGTCCGTCGATAATTTTATTGACCAAATTGGCGATGCTTTCTTCTGTGTATTCTTTCAGACTACGCGAGGCCGCCTCGACAGCATCGCACATCATGAGCACCGCTTGTTCTCGAGTGAAGGGATTTGGTCCGGGATAAGAGAAAAGAGCCTTATCCTCTTCGTCAGAAGGATATTTGTTGACGTGTTGTATATAGAAATACTTCGCCATACCCGCCCCGTGGTGTGTCGTAATAAAGTCGCGGATTTCCTGAGGCAAGTGATGTTTTTCTGCCAGTTTGAGTCCGTCGGTGACATGCGCCGTGATGATCTGTGCACTTTCTATTTCTGTCAATTGATCATGAGGATTTACGCCACTTTGGTTTTCTGTAAAGAAAGCGGGATTACTGATTTTTCCTATATCATGATACAAAGCACCCGTTCTGACCAACTGTGGTTTAGCGCCAATCTTGTCTGCCACTTCTGCGGCAAGGTTGGCCACCTGCATCGAGTGATTGAATGTACCCTGCGCTTCCTTAGACATCTTGCGCAATATAGGGTGATTGATATTGGTCAATTCTACGAGCGTCACGCTGGAGGTAAAGCCAAACACCTTCTCGATAATATACATCAAGGGGTAAGCGAAAAGCAACAGCAAGCCACTTAGACATATATATATAATACGCTGCAAGTCCAAAGCCTGAAACTCTATACCCTGTGCGAAACTGTATGCATAATTGACCAAGATTCCTATGATTGTAACGAGAGCGGCTGTCTTCATGATCTGAGAGCGTTCAGTCAACTCGCGCAAAGAATAAATGGCCACCATGGCTACTACAATCTGCAGTAGCAGGAAGTCGTAGGCGGTGTATAATACGAGCGACGAAAGCACTGCTGAAACTACCATTGCTACGAATGCTGTGCGCGAATCAAGGAAGACGCGGATAAAGATGGCAATCATTGCAAAGGGGAGTAGATAGACGTTGGAGAACTGATAATCTACCATCAAATAAGTCATCAGCGGGAATAGCGTGATCAGACTATATGCCAACAACAAATGGTGTGGTGAGCACAAGTAATCGCGACGGAACAAGCGCAAGTAGTAATAGAATAAAGATATCACTATAGCGATAAAAACTAACTGTCCCAGCAGGATCACCCAGTAGCCTTCAAGCGGATCAAGTCTGCGTTCGCTTTCACGCTTCATTGAGTCGAGTACTTTTACATGCTGTGCCGTTACTATTTGTCCACGGTTCACAATCAGTTGCCCAGTCTGCACCCGAGTGCTTGAGTCGGATACAGCCAAGGCTCTTTGAAGTTCGGCGTTTGTTCTGGTTTCGTCTTTCTCTAATATGCCTACCAGATAGTTTTCCAACTGATATCGCTTCATAAAGGCATCACTCACGCCATTGGTATTGAATATTACCAACTTTTTGTAAGCGCTTTCTGGCGTTTCCAGTTCGGCTATTGGGCGCACGGTCTCTTTAGTACCATCCACCACGACGATTTGTTTGCAGTTCTTGCTCCACAGGTTGTCGTAAGTCTCACCATCCACCACACCGCCAGCATAGGCTTGAAGCAGGAGGGTTTTAAGTAGTGCTAAGTCGGCAGCATTGTGTCCAGGTACATTAGATGCATTTTTCAGCATCAGACCCACTTGCTCGTTTCGCTTGATGGTGTCCAGTCGATAGTAGGGCGTGAAATTTTTCTTTACACTATCTGTCTCCGCAAAAATTTCTTCTTTCGTTTTATATACAGTAAAGTCGTACGGCGCTATCAATTGTGAGTAGCGCCAAGGACGACCTTCCTCGTAAAGGTAAGCAAATTTTTCCTCTCTGGGCAGAAACCACACCAGCAATAGGATTGCCAGAATGGGAGTCGCATAGGCTACGAACTTTTTTCTGCTTTCCAGCAGGATGGGCTTTCTACGATTTGTCATAATATATGCTATTTTCAGCGTCCTCGCCCGAGGTGCTATTTTTTATTTTTCTTTGTGTATATTGTATAAGGTGTGCTATGCAAACCATAGCATCACGATGATCTGTGCCAAGATGACGCGCAAAAACATCGCCAGCGGATACACCGAAGCATAGGCCACCGAAGCCTTGTTGCCTGGCATCGTGTCGTTCACATAATTCAGCGCGATAGGATTGGCCATTGCACCGCATAGCATACCTGCTGTGGCGGCAAAACTCTTTTTCATCCACACCACGGCGACAGCTCCCACGATCAATATGGGTAGCATAGTGATGAGTACGCCATAACCTATCCATGCCAGAGCTTCGGGACGCATCACGGTGTCTAGGAAATCACGACCGGCATCCAATCCCAGACAAGCCAGATACATGGAAAGGCCCAGCGAACGTAGCATCAGGTTGGCAGAGGTTGTGGTGTAAGCTACCATGTGGAATCTCGGACCAAAAGCGCCTATCAAAATTCCCATAATAATAGGACCGCCAGCCAAACCGAGGCGTACCGGATAACTGAGACCTAAGTCAAAGGGCAAGCAACCCAGGAGCAAACCCAGCACAATACCGATGAAGATGGTCACCATATTGGGCTCGTTCAAATTCTTCACTGCATTACCCAATTCCTGTGTCACCTTTTCGATACTTTCCGCCTCGCCGACCACGGTCACACGGTCGCCCATGCGCAGGGTCAGAGACGAAGTAGCCACGAGCTGTAGTCCCGCACGCTGCACACGACTCACATTCACACCATAGCGATTGCGTAGATGCAGCGAACCCAGATGTTTACCATTTATCTCAGGACGTGTGACCAGGATACGTTGCGACACCAATTTAGAGTCCAATGCATTCCAGTCCACATTCTTGTCATTCCAGTCCGTATCGTCGTGTTTGCCAAAGAGGACGGTCAACTGTTCCACCCACTTCTGTTGTGTGATGACCAGCACGCGGTCACCTTGTTCTACTACAGTTTCTGATGTAGGCAATATCACTTTGCCGCCACGCCACAACCGACTTACTACAAATTTCGATTCGTCCAGTCCAGCCACCGAGTAGAGAGATTTGCCAAACACGGCGGGGTTGCACACCTCAAAGGAGGTGATGTGCGCTTCATTGTCATCTGTCTCTGCTGGGGTTAGATTCTTGCCACGGCGCACTAGCCACACGCGCATCAGGATCAGCGAAAGTATCACGCCCAGCATACCCAGGGGATACGTCACCGCACAACTCAGCGCTGCCCCCGTCGAGGGCTCGCCCAGTTGTTTCAGCGTCTGCTGCGCAGCACCCAGTGCCGGTGTATTGGTCGTTGCACCGCACAGCACACCCATCATGTCGCCGATAGGCACCCAACCCAGCCACGCAATAAGCAGGGCTATCAGCGTACCGATCAAGACGACAGCCAGCGCCAATGCATTCAGGGTCGTACCACCCTGCCGAAAGGTGCTCATGAAGCCCGGCCCGACCTGCAGCCCCAGGATGTAGACAAACAGGATCAAACCGAAACTTTCAGCATAGCCCAACATCTTGGGATCAATGTTTAGCCCCAAAGCACCAGCTAAGATACCTATAAAAAATACATAAGTCACCCCTAAACTGATGCCTTTGAACTTAAATTTACTCAAAGACAAACCTATCGCACAAATCAAGCAGATCACAATGACGGCTTGGATCGGCGAAGGCATCAGTAGGGTTTCAGACAACCAGTTCATACATTCTACTTAACTTCATAATCAAACTGAGGTCAATGCCTCATTTTCTTCAAAGTTGTCCCCTATTTCTAAGGAATACATAACCTTTGACGGGGCAAATGTATGACTTTTTTCAATATACCGCAAGCACTATTTTCAGATAATGCACTCCACAGAGTAAAAAAGCAGAGAAAAACCTTGGAAAGTGTCACTGTGGGTTAAAAAAATGAACTTATCACGCAAGGTTTATCCTATTTGTATCATCTCTACAACTATCAAAAAAGAATGGGTCAAATAACTATTCAAAAACTGTCCTTCATTTGGATAGCCTAGTAGTTGTAAGGTTGGATCTGTAGGTTGCTCCAATCGCATTAAAGCAGATGGTGATGTCATTATAGAAAACGGTGAAATTGCTGTTAGTACTAATTACATATAAAATCAATGTTCCTATGACAGATGCAATTTCATAGAAATTATGGCGAAGTTTTATCTATAAAAAAAGAGTGATTTTGAGGAAGAATTCTTTGTTTAGTCGATTATAAACCTGAGCCAAATGTGCAGAGATATTTTTTTGTAATTTTGCAAACTGAGGTGGTGTGTCTATAATATTAATGTATAGATTTGGCCAACTCTATCAAAGCGACAAAGTTCTCCCATCGTGCAAACCACACATTAGATAAATATTTTAATACCATGACATATAGACACCTTGCCCTATTATTCTGTATACTGACGGGACTCTCCGTTTCAGCACAGCGCGTGGCACAAATTTTCTGCAACGACGGCGTTTGCCTGACCGTCCCCACCGAGGTGATAGACTCACTGCGCATGTCCACGGACGGGCAGCGCGTGCGTTTTGTCATCAGTGGCACAGCACACGAATTGGATGCGGCGGCGGTGGATAGTGTGACCTTTGGCACGGGACAAAGCGAAGTGCGCGTCACCTATACTGCCCACGGACCGAGAGTAATCAATCCCTATGCCTTTCGTGGGGTCGATGCGACGATGCAGGATGGCGTAGTGCGCGTGATCAACAATCGAAGCGACGAACTGACTTATCGCCTGTCGGGAAGCGGAGTGGGTGGATTCAAACTCTACAGTAGCAAGAAGCAAACCTTGGTGCTGGACAATTTGAACTTGACGGCGAAAAACGGCGCTGCGATCAATATTCAAAGTAAAAAGAAAACGACTATCGAACTCCCCGCCGGAACAAAAAACTCCCTGACCGACGTCGCAGTATATACCATGGAGGGCGAAGAGGATCAAAAGGCGACACTCTTTGCCGAGGGACAATTGGTCTTCCTGGGCGAGGGCAATCTGGATGTCCAGGGCCTCTACAAACACGCCGTATGTAGCGACGATTATCTCAGCATAGAGGGCGGCAATATCACGGTGTCGCAAGCCGTGGGCGACGGTCTGCATACGAATGACTACTTTCAGATGACAGCAGGTCGGGTGACCGTATCAGGCACTCAGGGCGACTGTATCGATGGCGGCGAGGGCTATGTGAAAATCGGCGGAGGCTACCTCAATCTGACGGCCTCGGCGGCAGACACCAAAGCGCTGAAGTGCGACAGCGTGATGTCGATCAGCGGCGGCGAGATGGAAGTGACCCTGAAAGGCGAACAAACGAAAGGACTGAAGAGCGGCAGGACGATGTCGCTGACTGGCGGCCGACTGCATTTCACCTGCTCGGGCGGTGTCGTTGTGACAGACGGAGATCCCTCCTATTGCTCGGCAATCAAAAGCGACGGACACATCCTGGTCGACGGCGCGTACATAGATATTGTACACTCGGGCACAGCGGGCAAAGGCCTCTCGGCAGATAGTACACTGACCGTCATCTCGGGCGAAGTAAATATCGCACTGAGCGGCGCAGGTGGCACCTATACCAACGCATCGAATAC
Organism: Prevotellaceae bacterium; assembly: GCA_021153165.1. Classification (GTDB taxonomy): domain Bacteria; phylum Bacteroidota; class Bacteroidia; order Bacteroidales; family Bacteroidaceae; genus Alloprevotella. The sequence goes on along the minus strand of JAGKTZ010000003.1, from coordinate 77,823 downwards.
TAGTGACAAATATACGGCAACAGGACTCAAGGCGGACGGCGACATGCATCTGCTGGGCGGTACACTGACCCTGAGCGCAAGCGGCAGCGGTGGCAAGTGCGTTTCAGCAGACGGCGCACTGACCATCGGCGATGCTGACCATTCGCCCGTAATCAAGGCCTCGACCACAGGCAGTCAGGTGGGCGGCACAACCAGCGGCGGTAGCACTGGCGGACGTCCTGGAGGTGGATGGCCAGGTGGCGGTGGCGGATGGCCAGGCAGTAGCCAATCGGGGTCGGGAGGTAATCCCAAATGCATCAAAGCAGATGGCAATGTATTTATAGAAAACGGCGAAATCACGGTAAGTACTGTGAGCGAAGGCGGAGAAGGTATTGAGAGCAAAAAGGTACTGACCGTAAACGGTGGGACTATTATCGGCACAACTTACGACGACGTACTGCAGGCTTCAAATGGTATCGTGATAGGTGGCGGTAATATCTATGCCTATGCCTCAAACAATGACGGCATAGATGCTAATGGTACGATCACGATCACTGGCGGCGTGATCTTTAGTTCGGGTACAAACCAACCAGAAGAAGGCTTCGATTGCGATCAGAATACCTTCAAAATCACCGGCGGTTTGCTTGTGGGCATGGGCGGAGCGACCAGTACACCGTCATCCAATGCTTGTACGCAGCGCACAGTAGTTTATTCTGGCAGCGTGACGCAAAATACACGCTTGGCAGTGTGCAATTCGTCGGATGGTTCATGCATTTTCAGCGTCGTAGCACCTCGTACACTCAACTCAATGACAATGCTATTCTCTTCGCCGGACCTGAAGGCCTCCACTGGATATACAATCTACACGGCAGGCTCTTATTCAGGCGGCACAACGTTTCAGGGACTCAGTTGGGGAGGTAGTTACACCCCCGGTACATCCAAGAAAACTTTCACTACTTCGTCGATGGTCACTACCGTCAGATAAAACCGACAAACAGGCTTCATTTCTTTTGATTATAGGGTCAATATGAAAATCGCCGAGGGTCGCTTTTGCGCAAATCTAAACAAATGCACAAAAGAACTCTTGGCGGTTTTTCTTTGCTACGTAGCAGCAAAACTTTGTATCCTGTCCGCTATAATTTGCAGATTCATAAATAATGTGTACCTTTGCGAGATATTATGCGCGTACTTCTCGTAAATACTTCCGAACACACCGGCGGCGCTGCCATAGCGGCAAGTCGTCTGATGAAAGCTCTGCATTCGCAAGGTGTAGAGGCGGAAATGCTCGTCAATAAGCGCGAGAGCGAAAATCCCCAAGTGCACGCGCTACCCGGCAAACTGTTGCAAAAAATACGTTTCGTGGCCGAGCGCCTTGGTATAGTGTGGGCCAATCGCGGCAGCAGAAAGAATCTGTTTGCTATCGACCCCGCAACACATGGCGCCGACATCACACGACTGCCCCAATTCCAGCAAGCCGATATCGTACATTTGCATTGGTTCAATCAGGGCATGTTGTCACTGAGCGATATGCAGAAAATCCTGCAAAGCGGCAAACCCGTCGTATGGACCATGCACGACATGTGGCCCGTGACCGGCGTGTGTCACCAAGCTGGTGCGTGCGAACGATGGCAGACCGGCTGCGGACATTGCCCTTTGTTGCGTGGCGGAGGTAGTGCAAAGGATCTTTCCACCAAGACTTACGAAAGAAAGCGCAAAACATACGGTACAGCCCCCATGACCTTTGTGGCATGTAGCGACTGGCTGGCAGACATTGCCCGCCGTGCACCGCTACTGAAGGGACGCCCCGTGCACAGCATCCCCAACCCCATCGACACTGATTTCTTTGTTTCGCAAGACAAGGTCAAGGCTCGTCAAGCGTTGGGCTTGCCTTTGGACAAAAAGATCTTGCTCTTTGTCGCCTACAAAGCCACAGATCCCAACAAGGGTATACAATATTTGCGCCAAGCCCTGGAGCAATTGCACCATAGCGACGGCGCGTGGACAGAACAGTTGGCCCTGGTGCCCGTGGGCAAGGAAGCGAGCACACTGCAAGGCACCTTCCCCTGCGCACTATTCCCCCAAGAATACGTGAACAGTGAGGAAACGATGCGCAGGCTTTACGATGCAGCCGATGTGCTACTGATGCCGACGCTGATGGACAACCTGCCGAACACGGTGGTAGAGGCTATGGCCTGTTCGACGCCTTGTGTGGCCTTCAATGTGGGTGGTCTGCCACAGATGATCACACCTGGTCTAGACGGCTACTTGGCGCGCTACAAGGATGCGTCAGATTTGGCAGAGGGCATTAAGCAAGTGCTATCCTCGCCCAACTATCCCGAAATGGCAAAGGCGGCGCGTGAAAAGGCGGTCAGTACTTATTCCGAGGCTGCCGTAGCACAGCGCTTCATTGCCCTCTATGAAAACCTGCTTTCTCCTCAATCCGAGGTCGGAGAGTAGGTTCAATCCGTCTTTTAATACATTATATATAATAAGTTTTACACAAAAAAATGTCAGAACCTCCGCTTAAAATCTCGGTCGCCACTGTGACGTACAATGCCGCCGAGTCCGTCGAAAAAACCATTGCTAGTGTCGAAGCACAAGACTATCCGTACGTCGAACATATCATCGTGGATGGTAATTCCCAGGATAGCACGCTCGAAGCCGTTCATCACTATCAAGAGCGCAACAGCGTGGCACAAGTGCGTCACGAGATTGTGTGTCTGAGTGAGCCCGACGAGGGACTATACGACGCGATGAACAAAGCCCTGGACTTGGCGACAGGAGAATATATCCTGTTTCTGAACGCAGGCGACACCTTTCACGCCACAGATACTTTGTCGAAGATTGCAGCCGTAGCACAAATGGAAAAGGACGGCGGCAAGACAAAAAAATATCCCGCCGTGATCTATGGAGATACTGACTTGGTCGACGCCGAGGGCAACTTCGTGCGACGCCGCAGACTCACGCCACCATCACGTCTAACCTGGCGCTCGTTCCGCCAAGGGATGCTGGTGTGCCATCAAGCCTTTTTCGCACAAACCGAAATGGCGCGCGCCGCACGCTACGACCTGCGCTACCGATTCAGCGCCGACTTTGACTGGTGCGTACGTATCCTGCGCGAGGCAGCACGTCAAAAATTGGCGATATCAAATGCACGCATCACCGTGGCAGACTATCTGAACGAAGGGATGACTACACGCAACCACAAGGCTTCGCTCAAGGAGCGCTTTGCGATTATGACGAAGCACTATGGTTTAGTCTCTACGCTATTTTTCCACCTTTGGTTTGTCGTGCGCGGCGTGGTGAAGAAATAAGGTTTTGCGGAACCTCTGGTTCAACCGAATCTGGTGAAAGAATGTCTGGCTTATTCCCCCTCACAGCTAATCATTCATCCCGTTTTCCTAACCCTTTTTTCACAACCAATTTACCCCCTCAAAAAAAAACCTTACCTTTTTTTAAAAAACCCTTACCTTTTTCAAAAAACATTAGACTTTTTTTCAACAAGGTCTAACCTTTTTTCAACGGTGCCCAAACTTCGCATTTTCACCCTATGGAATTGGATAAAATTTATCTGAAATATTCTGCCCGATGTGCTCGACAGGAATGCTGCCGTCAGGACTTGTGGCAAAGTATGCAAAGGGCGGGCATATCAAGTGCCGATGCTGAAAAAGTGCTGGACAGGTTGGAGGACGAAGGGTTTGTCTCGGCCGAACGCTATGCTCGCGCCTTTGCCCTGGACAAGGTGCGCTATGACAAATGGGGCAGGGTGAAGATACGACAAGCCCTCTACCTGAAACGCATCGACGCGGCATATATCGACGCCGCCCTGGCGGAAATACCCGAACAGGAGTATCGCGAAATCCTCGGTGCGCTGCTGCAAAAGAAGCAGGGGCAAGTGAAAGCAGATACGCCCTACGAAGAACGGCAAAAGGTGGCGCGCTATGTCATCGGCAAGGGGTTTGAACCACATCTGGTCTTCGAAATGCTCGACCTGGATGAATTTTGAGAAAATGAGTGATTGGGCGCAGGATGTGTGATAAATATGCCATCAGACCACGCCCAAGAAATATATAGTAAATGCAGTTTTTAATCACTCGAGACACAATGAGAAAAAACGCAGAGCAAGTCAATAATGAAACTATCCAAATAAAAGGTGCCCGTGTCAATAATCTGAAAAATATTGACCTGGAACTGCCGCGCGACCAGTTTATCGTCGTCACAGGCCTTTCCGGTTCGGGTAAGTCTTCTTTGGCCTTCGACACCCTTTATGCCGAAGGACAGCGCCGTTATGTCGAAAGCCTTTCAGCCTATGCACGCCAATTTCTGGGACGTATGCACAAGCCAGAGTGCGACTATATCAAAGGTTTGCCGCCAGCTATTGCTATCGAGCAGAAGGTTTCTTCGCGCAACCCTCGTTCTACCGTCGGCACTTCAACGGAGATTTATGACTACCTGCGCCTACTTTTCGCTCGTGCCGGACACACCTACTCACCCGTCAGCGGACAGGAGGTGCGCCGCAATACCCCCGAGGATGTGGTCAACTGCGTGTTGAACTATTCCCCAGGCACCCGCTTCACAGTCCTTGCTCCCGTAATAATTGGCGAAGGGCGAGATTTGGCGGGCCAACTGGAAATGTATATGAAGGCAGGCCTTTCGCGTGTCGATATGGGAGGTGAAATCGTACACATCCAGGATGTGCCACACGATACGGCGGACACTCTGTATTTGCTCATCGACCGCATGTCCGTGGATAGTAGCCGTGATGCCATTTCCCGCCTGACGGACTCCGTCGAGACCGCCTTTTTCGAAGGGGGCGGCGAATGCTTGATACGCATCTACCCCTCTAATGTCCTGCACCGCTTCTCCGTGCGATTCGAAGCCGACGGCATCACTTTCTCTCCGCCCGACGACAATATGTTCTCCTTCAATTCGCCAATAGGTGCTTGCCCCAAGTGCGAAGGCTTCGGCCGCGTGATGGGCATCGACGAACAATTGGTCATCCCCAATAGCGCCTTGAGCGTATACGAGGGGGCCGTGGCTTGCTGGAGGGGAGAAAAGATGGGAGAATGGAGAGAGGAGTTCTGCCGCCGGGCACAGCGCAACGGCTTTCCCATCTTCGAGCCCTATTACAACCTGACGCGGGCACAAAAGGATATCTTGTGGCACGGCGACCAATTCGAAAAGACCCTGCCCAAGGAAGAACAGGTACACATCGACGCCTTCTTCCGCATGCTCGAGGGCAATCTGTATAAAATACAATACCGCGTGATGCTGGCACGTTATCGCGGCAAAACGATATGCCCCGAATGTCGCGGCGGCCGTTTGAAAAAAGAAGCAGAGTACGTCAAAGTGGGCGGCAAGAGCATCACTGATCTGGTGCGCATGCCGGTCAGTGAATTGCAGACGTTCTTCGCTACACTCAGCCTGAGCGAACACGACGCACAGGTAGCCGAACGTCTGTTGCAGGAAATACGTTCGCGCCTCGACTTCTTGGTTAATGTCGGCTTGGGCTACCTGACGCTCGACCGCCTCAGCAATTCGCTCTCCGGAGGCGAGAGTCAGCGCATCAACCTTGCCACTTCTTTAGGCAGTTCGTTGGTCGGTTCGCTCTACATCCTGGACGAGCCCAGCATCGGTTTGCATTCGCGCGACACAGACCGCCTCATTCGTGTGCTGCATCAACTGCGCGACCTCGGCAATACGGTCATCGTGGTCGAGCACGACGAGGATATCATGCGCGCCGCCGACTATCTGGTAGATATCGGACCCGAGGCTGGTGCACACGGCGGAGAAGTGGTATGGCAAGGCGCCAGCGAATCTATCCCCCAGGCAGTAGAGGCAGGGGAACACACCCATTCGCACACGCTGGCTTACCTAGCAGGTACAGACCAAATCCCTGTGCCCACGATGCGCCGTGCGTGGAATAATTATATACGAGTGCGTGGCGCTCGGGCTAATAATCTGAAGGGCGTCGACGTGGATTTTCCGCTCAATGTTTTCTCCGTTGTCACAGGCGTCTCGGGCAGTGGCAAGAGCACCTTGGTGCGCGACATCCTGTACCGCGCCTTGAAGCGTCACTTTGACGAGGTGGCCGATCGCCCCGGCGAACATATTGCACTCGAAGGCGACCTGTCGCAAATCTCCGGCGTAGAGTTTGTCGACCAAAACCCCATCGGCCGCTCATCCCGCTCCAATCCCGCCACATATATCAAGGCGTACGACGAAATACGCAAGTTGATGGCAGACCAACCGCTGTCGAAGCAAATGGGCTACACCCCAGCATATTTCAGCTTCAATGCGCCCGGCGGACGATGCGAGGAATGCAAAGGCGAAGGCACTGTGAAGGTAGAAATGCAGTTTATGGCCGACCTAATCCTGGAGTGCGAAGCTTGCGGTGGTAAACGCTTCAAATCGGATGTATTGGAGGTGAAATTCCAAGGCAAGAATATCTACGACATCCTAGATATGACCGTAGACGAGAGTATCGAATTTTTCTCAAATCACGGCCAGGAGAAAATAGCCAAACGCTTGCGTCCCCTGCAGGACGTGGGCTTGGGATATATCAAGTTGGGACAATCGTCAAGTACGCTCTCGGGTGGTGAAAACCAGCGCGTGAAGTTGGCCTACTACCTGTCGCGCGAATCAGCCGAACCCCTGTTGTTCATCTTCGACGAACCCACGACGGGTCTGCACTTCCACGACATCCGCCGCCTGATGCAGAGTTTCAATGCCCTGGTAGAGCGTGGTCACACCGTACTGGTCATCGAGCACAACCTGGACGTGGTGAAATGTGCCGACCATGTGATCGACCTGGGCCCAGAGGGCGGACGCGAAGGTGGATACCTGGTCATCGCAGGTACGCCCGAAGAAGTGGTGAAGGCAGGCAAAGGTTACACGGCGCGCTATTTGCGAGAAAAACTGCAAGGCAGATAAGCCATTCTTAAAGTCTTACGCTTCTTAGAGCTTGTGGTTGGGGGCAAAAATGTCATATACCTATAGTTTTCCTAAAAACAATTTTTCCACAAAATTCTATTCAAATAATTAAAAGTTTTAACTGCTATAAAAAGACAGAACCTTTTTTAGTAAACCATAGGGTGGGCTAAAAAGGGTTTTGTCTTTTTTAGCAAAAGGTTAAACATATTTCTATCTTCCTCTATTGCTCCATTATAAAAGTATATTCTAAAAAAAGCAAATCATAATTTTGTATTTCGGTGCCGTTGTAGTAATTTTGCGATAGAAAACAAAAAATTACTTTTTTTATGGAAAATAGAACCGTCAGAGTGCGCTTTGCGCCCAGCCCCACAGGCCCCCTGCATATTGGTGGTGTTCGCACCGCATTGTACAACTACCTGTTTGCCCGTCAGCACGGCGGCAAGATGGTGTTCCGTATTGAGGACACCGACTCTCAACGCTTCGTGCCCGGTGCCGAGGAGTATATCATCGAATCCTTCAAGTGGCTCGGCATTGAGTTTGACGAAGGCGTAAGTTACGGCGGCGACAAGGGTCCATACCGCCAAAGCGAACGCCGCGAAATCTACAAAAAATATGTAGACCAACTCCTGGCTGAGGACAAGGCTTACATCGCCTTCGATACTCCCGAGGAACTGGACGCTAAGCGTGCTGAAAAGGAAAACTTCCAATACGACGCAACCACTCGTGGCGAGATGCGCAATTCGCTCACTATGCCTGCCGACGAGGTGCAAGCCCTGATCGCTGCTGGCACACAATATGTGGTGCGCTTCAAAATCCAGCCAGGCGAAGATATTCACGTGGACGACATGATCCGTGGTGACGTGAAGATCAACTCGACTATCCTGGACGACAAGGTGCTCTACAAGAGTGCGGACCAATTGCCCACTTATCACTTGGCTAATATCGTGGACGACCACCTCATGGAAATCACACACGTGATCCGTGGCGAGGAATGGTTGCCCTCTGCTCCACTGCACGTACTCTTATATCGTGCGTTCGGTTGGCAGGACACTATGCCCCGTTTCGCACACTTGCCTCTGTTGCTCAAACCCGACGGCAAGGGCAAACTTTCTAAGCGCGACGGCGACCGTCTGGGCTTCCCCGTATTTCCATTGGAATGGCACGCTGCCGACGGCACCATCTCGTCAGGCTACCGCGAAAGTGGCTACCTGCCCGAGGCTGTGGTCAACTTCCTGGCTCTGCTCGGCTGGAACCCTGGCACAGATCAGGAAATCCTCTCTATGCAAGAACTGATCGAACAGTTTGACCTGGCGAAGTGCTCTAAGGCTGGCGCGAAGTTTGACTACGTGAAGGGACAATGGTTCAACCGCGAATATATCCAAAGCGCTGACAATGCTGTCCTGGCTAAAGACTTTGACAAGATACTGCGCGAAAACGGCATCGAAGCACCTATGGAAAAAGTAGAAGCTGTCGTGGCAATGATGAAGATGAAGAAGATCAACTTCATCAAGGAATTGTGGCCACTGTGCGACTTCTTCTTTATCGCGCCTCAGACCTTTGACAAAGAAGATAAGTTCATCCGCAAAAACTGGAAGGACAACGCTCCACAAGAGATGCAGGCACTGATCGAATTGCTCGAGGGACTGGAAGATTTCTCAGCCGATGCACAACGCAAGGCTATTGATGCTTGGGTCGAAGCAACGGGCGTGAAGCCATGGAATGCTTGGCGCGTGATGTTGGTCGGTGCAGGCAAGGGTCCAGATATGCACGATTTGGCAGAATTCCTGGGCAAGGAAGAAACCCTGAAACGTATGCGCTTCGCTCTCGAGGCCTTGGCATAAATAGATTTTACCCTGGCACATCTGCATGTACTCTGACTGATACGTAATGTACTTTGACTGATACGCAATGTACTCTCTGGCGATATACCTCTATATGATCATTGTGAACATCGTTGCGCTTTTCCACAAGAAAGCGCGACTGATGACACGTGGTCAACGCCAGACGTGGCGAACCCTGCGCCAGGCGGTAGGCAACGACACCTACGTGTGGTTTCATGCGGCATCGTTGGGCGAATTCGAACAAGGACGTCCGCTGATGGAACGCCTGCGCCGTACGCACCCTGAGCAAAAGATTCTGCTGACTTTCTTCTCGCCTTCAGGGTACGAGGTGCGCAAGGATTATGCTGGGGCCGACATCGTGTGCTACCTCCCTTTTGACACGCCAATAAATGCGCGCAAATTTGTCCGCCTGGCACGCCCCACGGCTGCCTATTTCATCAAGTACGAATTCTGGCGCAATTATATCGACGTGCTCCATCAGCACGACATCCCGGTGTATAGTGTGTCGAGCATCTTTCGCGAGGGACAAATATTCTTCCGCTGGTACGGCAAAAACTATGCACGTTGTCTGAGACGTATCACACATTTTTTCGTACAAAACGAGGCGTCGAAATCGCTCCTGGCACAAATCGGCGTGAGCAACGTATCGGTGGTAGGAGATACGCGCTTCGACCGTGTGATAGACATCCAGAACGAAGCCAAGCACCTGCCGTTGTGCGAAGCCTTTGCCCAGGGCAGACAAGTCCTAGTGGCGGGTAGCAGTTGGGCGCCCGACGAAGATATTCTGATAGACTACTTCAACCGACACGAAGGATGGTGCCTGATCCTCGCTCCACACGTGGTATCAGATGAACACCTGCGCGAAATCGAAGGGAAGTTGCGTCGTCCAGCCGTGCGCTACACGCAAGCCAGCGCCGACAATGTAGTACAAGCCGAATGCCTGATCATTGACTGCTACGGCCTCCTGTCCAGCATCTACCGCTACGCAAAATTAGCCTACGTCGGCGGCGGATTTGGTGTGGGTATTCACAACGTACCCGAAGCAGCGGTCTACGGCATTCCCGTATTTATTGGTCCAAACAACGGCAAATTTCGCGAAGCCCAGGCTTTGTTGAAAAATGGTGGTTGCATCGAGATACACGGTGCCGAGGATTTCGAACACGCCATGACCAATTTCGCTCAACATCCCGACAGTTTGCAACACGCCGGCGAAATGGCAGGACAATACATTCACGAAAATGCAGGCGCCGCCGACAAAATCTTCGAAGCAGTGGCATTGTCCAAACCCCTTAGTACATTATAATATATATATGATATCCATCAATGATGCTCTCAAGGTCTATCGACTCTCTGGGAGCATCATTTGTTTTCTCCACACGCTTGCCATAAAACACCATTTAGCTACGATTGAAACAGGCACAATCCATGCCATCCGAGAGGGCGCAGTGAGGCACAAATTCAGGATTATGACAGAAAAAACAGAGGCTCTTTTGTCTATACTCCAAATTTTGTAGCAAAATATTTACATTTTGTATATTTTTTAGGGTACAAAAATTGCTATATGTAAATTTTATTTCTACCTTTGCGTGCATTTCAAAACAAAAATAAACACAAAAATATGAAAAAGGTTGACCTACTAGATCTGAAGATTCTTCAAATCATTTCTATGGATGCACGCGTGCCTTTCAAAGATGTGGCTGAAGCGTGCGGCGTTTCGAGAGCAGCAATTCATCAACGTGTATTGCGTTTGACAGAAGCTGGTGTCATCACTGGCTCAGGATATAATGTCAATGCAAAGCGCATCGGTTATAGCACATGTACATATGTCGGAATTAAGTTGGAGCGCGGTTCGATGTACCAAGGCGTAGCGGCTGCATTGGAAAAGATTGACGAGATCGTGGAGTGCCACTTCACTACAGGTCCTTATACAATGCTGGTGAAACTCTACTGCCGCGACAACGAACACCTGATGAAATTGCTCAACCACCACATCCAGGAGATCCCAGGCGTCGTTTCAACCGAAACATTGATTTCACTTGAACAAAGTTTCTCACGCCAAGTGCCCGTGATGATTCCCAGCAAGGATCAAGCCGTAAACTCCAAGAAACTGAAAGCACTGATGGAGCGCATGAATGCAGAAGGTGTGATCGTGGACGATTTGGAAGACAACAACGACTAAAGACCTTCTTGAAAAAAAGGTAGACCTTGTTTGAAAAAAACAAGACCCTTTTTAAACGAGCTAAGACTTTTTTAAGAAAAGAACTTGCCTCGTTTTTCCTTTCCAAATCAAGAAAGAAAATATCTCAATCAACGCGACACAAAAATCAACTGAGCTCTACACTATGCTTGACCTGACTTGGCAAGGCGTACTATTGGGCGCTGCCACATTTCTGACCATCGGTCTGTTTCACCCCATCGTGATAAAGACAGAATACCATTTTGGTACGCGCCCTTGGTGGATTTTTCTCGTACTGGGACTCGTTTGCTCCGCAGCGGCGTTGCTGATCAAAGATCTCTTTTGGAGCGCCCTGCTCAGTATTGTGGGATTTTCATCATTCTGGACCATTAAGGAACTGTTTGACCAAAAGAAACGCGTGGAAAAGGGGTGGTTCCCACGAAATCCTAAACGTAAATATTAGAGTAAGAGCGACGCAAAAAAGGCTTTGCCTGCTATCAACACTATTCCATTTGCAATCTACACACTATGGACTCATTTGACATTAATACCACCTATCGCGAACTGACCAGCCACTATCCCACTCAGCGCGCCTATCCCTTGATCGGTATCATGGGCAATTATGGCGCCAAGGGTAGCGAACTGGCAGAAGCCTACTACCGCAGCATCGAAGCAGCAGGTGGTATGCCAGTGGTCATTCCCCCAGTGGACAATCCGTCTCAACTGTACAATCTGCTGGCACGCATCGATGGACTGATGATCTCGGGTGGTGCCGACGTCAACCCACTGTATTGGGGCGAAGATCCCTTGCCGCAACTCGGAGGTATCAACTCGGCGCGCGACAAGGTGGAACTGCTCGCCGTACGTCTAGCCTACGACTGCGGACTGCCAATGTTTGGTATCTGCCGCGGCGTGCAGGTCATCGTGGCTGCTCTGGGGGGTAAAGTCTATCAGGATACTGCTGCAGAACACGACGGCGGCTATCTGATCAAGCACAGTCAAGATGCGCCTCGCTTCACCCCGACGCATCGTGTTCAGGCCGATAGCGACTCGCTCGTAGCAAAATTGCTCGGCACCGAGTTTGCCGTCAATTCTTTCCACCATCAAGCAGTAAAAGACGGCGGCCCGAAACTACGTATCACTGCCCGATCTGCCGATGGTGTGGCAGAAGCTGTAGAGTCCAACGAAATGAAGAGTATTTGGGGCGTGCAATGGCATCCCGAATCCTTTATTATGAACAACGACCGTCGCATGATGCCGTTGTTCCAACACTTCGTGCAAGAGGCTGAATCGTATCGCAAGGCGCGTGAAGTGCATCGTCGCGTCTTGACCCTGGATTCACACTGCGATACGCCGATGGTATTTGATCAAGGTGTTGAATTGTGCAAGCGCAATACGAATAGTTGTGTCGACCTGTACAAGATGTACGACGGCGCCCTGGATGCCGCTGTGATGGCCGCCTATTTGCCACAAGGAGGCAGAAGCGCTGACGAACTACTTGAAGCAACGATGACAACAGATCGTATCCTGGCAGAAATTCGCCGACAGGTCGAGGCTTCGTATAGTGTGCAAATAGCCACTATCCCAAAGGACCTTTTCAATAATAAAATGCTTAATCGCAAATCCATCATGCTTGGTATCGAAAATGGTTATGCCATTGGCAGGGACCTGAGCAATATCGAGCGCTATCGCAAGGATGGCGTAGTCTACATGACGCTCTGTCACAACGGCGACAATGATATTTGCGACTCGGCAAGTCGCTCGAAGCGTGAGCATGGCGGCTTGAGCGAATTTGGCAAGCAAGTGGTCGCTGAAATGAACCGCGTGGGCATGATGATCGACTTGTCGCACGCTTCAGAGGAGACCTTCTATCAAACACTCGAAGTCTCGACACGCCCCGTGCTTTGCTCGCACTCGTCATCCAAAGCATTGTGCAATCATCCCCGCAATCTGACCGACGACCAAGTACGCGCCTTGGCAGAAAAGGGCGGCGTGGTGCAAGCCACCTTCTACGAGGGATTCCTGGTCGAATCTGGCGAAGCAACGATCGACGATGCCGTGCGACACATAATGCACTTGATCGACGTGGCAGGCATCGAGCACGTAGGCATCGGTTCGGACTTCGACGGCGACGGCGGTGTGCGCGGATTGCGTACGGCAGCCGACTATCTGTCGCTGACACGCCGACTCATGGCAGAGGGATTGAACGAACGCTCCCTGCGCAAATTGTGGGGCGGCAACTTTGTTCGCGTGATGAGTCGTGCACAATACAACACGCTCTTTCAAAGCGGATATGCAGACCAATAATTAATCTCAATAAACCCTATCCTACGACACATCAGGTTATGAAATATTTCGCGCACATCAGTCTATGCTTTACCCTCGTCACAGTCTTTTCACTCTTGGCTTGTGGTAGTAAAAATAGTGCTACGTCTCAGGCCGAGCAGACTACTACGACACCAACAGAGCAGAAGGTATCAGTGACGTTTAATGTAGATTCGGCCTTCGCATTCGTACAAAAGCAATGCGACTTTGGTCCTCGTACGCCCGAGTCGGCGGCTCACAAAAAGTGTGGCGATTATATTGTCGAGCAATTCAAACATTACAAGTTGCAGGTGACGGAACAACACGCACAGGTCAATACCTGGGATGGCAAGACGTTGCCCTGTCGCAACATCATAGCTTCGTATAAGCCAGAAGCCGAGAAGCGTGTATTGCTTTGTGCTCACTGGGACTGCCGACCTTGGTGCGACGCTGATGCCGACGAAGCCAATCACAAAAAGCCCGTGATGGGTGCCAACGATGGTGCCAGCGGCGTGGCAGTGATGCTCGAAGTGGCGAGATTGTTGAAGGACTTGCAACCTCAATATGGGATAGATTTCATCTGCTTCGATATGGAGGACTATGGCGCTCCTTATTGGGGTGAAGAGGGTGCTCCACAGGACGGCAGCGACTGGTGTCTGGGCTCACAATATTGGGCGCAAAATCCACATGTAGCAGGCTATCGTGCAGAGTATGGTATTCTGCTTGATATGGTGGGTGGCAAGGACGCACGCTTCTGCCGCGAATACTACTCGATGCAGTATGCTTCGTCCATCATGACCAAAGTATGGAGTGCTGCCGAGGCGGTGGGAGCAGACAAGTATTTCCTCTACGAAGACGGTTCGGTAGCTATCGACGATCACCTGCCCATCAATCAATATTTGGGTGTGCCGACCATAGACATCATCCCCTGTTTGGCTGGCCCACAGGGCGGATTCTCTGCCACATGGCACACGGTGAACGATACTCCCGAGCATATTTCGCGCGAGGTCCTGGGCGCAGTGGGACAAACCCTGATACAGGTGCTCGGCAGCGAGGTTTTTTAATGCTTCTTACAACACATAATATAGACGTAATATGACTATCAACGAACTTCAAGACGAGATTATCGAAGACTTCACATTGCTGGATGACTGGATGGACCGCTACCAGCTCCTTATCGATTTGGGCGAGGACGAAGACGACCTGTCCGAGGATGAAAAGGTGGATGCCAACCTGATCGAAGGTTGCCAGAGCCGCGTGTGGTTGGTGTGCGACGAAGTGGATGGGGTCCTGGAATATCGTGCCGAGAGCGATGCTCTGATTGTCAAGGGTATTGCTGTTCTTCTGATGCGCGTGTTGAGCGGACATACGCCCCAGGAAATTCTGGAAGCCGACCTTTACTTCATAGACAAGATCGGTCTGTCCGAGCACCTTTCGCCCACCCGTAGCAACGGGCTTCTGGCGATGGTGAAGCAGATGCGCATGTATGCTTTGGCTTACCAAACCAAATTGGCGCAAGGGTAGGGGAGATGGCATCTCACGTCATTTCGACAATGCCATTGGCGTGAAACATTTCCTTAACGACTGTTAATCGCGATTTGCATTTCGCAAAAAAATATCGTATCTTTGTGATAAGAAAGTGGGGAACTGTCCAGATGCGGATAGTTCCCCTTTATTTTGCCCCATTTTTGGATGAAAAAAGGTGAGATTTTGTGAAAATTCCGCGCCGACTTTTTGAAAAAAGCCAAGACTTTTTTCAAATTTCCCTAGACTTTGTTTGAAAATGGTTAGCTGTTTTTCAAAAAGCGTTTATGATTGTTGTAACACAATCTTAATCTTTCTTAAAAAAGCCTAAATGTGGGTGGCGTGGAACATTCAAAATTTTCATTCCTTTTTTTGCATTTCTGCTGTATACAAATAGCGACACAATGGAAACGACCATTCTGAAGTGCAGAAATAGACTACGCTCTCCATTGATAGTGGAGAGCGTAGTCTGATGAGGTGTGTAAACTTGTTCACCAACTATTATTCGCCATCACAGTCGAATTGTGTACAGTCGAAGTATATTTCAGAGATGGCAGTGTCTTGGTACTTTGAGCCAGGATAGACATCAAGGATCTCAAATCTAATCGTATCGACATCGTAGCCTAGGCCGCCATCAATTTCGAATAACTGCAACGACCGGCTATTTTGAAGTTCAAGGATGCATTTGGGTTTGCCATTGCAATACACCTTGAGGCGTTTGACACGTGCATTCTCGTTCCATGCCTTATCGCTCTTGACATATCCGTTCAGAATTTTTATTGACGAAATTGAGCATCCACTTACATCTCGATACTCAATCCATTGACCAACGCCATTGCCTTTTACACCCTCAACCCATGCTGTCTCGTGGTTTAAATCATAAATATTTTTTGCTCTGTAGTTGGCAGATCCTTGAGGACTAAGCGTGCTCGATGCCACAATGCTGCCCACATCGCCACCACTGCGCATCCAGTAGGTTCCGTTGTAGTGAAAATCATAAAATAATGGATTGCCTGTGTCGTCATAATTACCACTCTCATACGTTGCGTTGCTGATG
Source organism: Prevotellaceae bacterium (assembly GCA_021153165.1). Classification (GTDB taxonomy): domain Bacteria; phylum Bacteroidota; class Bacteroidia; order Bacteroidales; family Bacteroidaceae; genus Alloprevotella. The sequence goes on along the minus strand of JAGKTZ010000003.1, from coordinate 62,009 downwards.
TTCGGAACCTTAAAGACGTGGGATGGTTTGATGGTACGCAACTGTGCCTCTGCTGCAAGGCAGCTGATAAGTGCCAAAGCAATGATTAATACTCGTTTCATATTCTTGTTGTGTGTTAAAGTTGAAATCGTATGACAAATGTAGTAATTATATTTATATGAAACAAATATTGTGAAGCGCATATCTTTGATGCCTATAGAAAATATATTGTTCGCACATTATTCCTTACCCCTCACCCCCTCCCTGATTTCGGTCGATATGCTCGCCTGACGGTACAAATAAAGCGATGCCCGTGTGGAGCATCGCTTTATTATATATGTGTAGTATTTACTCGCGTGGGAATTATTCACCCTTGTGCGCTTCGACCCAACGGCGAGCGTTGACGAAGGCTTCCATCCATGGCGTAACATCCTGTGTGCGACGGCAGCAGGGGTATTGAGGATTTTGCCAGGGGAAGAAGGCGCGTTCCAAGTGAGGCATCATAGCCAAGTGGCGACCGTCTGCGCTGGCAATACCTGCGACGTTGTACTTCGAACCATTGGGGTTGCCTGGATATTGGTCGTAGGCGTACTTGAGCACTACGTTGTAGTTTTCCTCAGCCAAAGGCAAGTCAAACTTACCTTCACCATGAGCTACCCAGATGCCGAGGTCGGTGCCCGAGAGTGAACCAAACATCACGCTTTCGTTTTGAGGAACGGTGACGCCGACAAAGGCACTTTCAAACTTGTGAGAGTCGTTGTGCAACATGCGTGAGCGCTGTGCGTGGTCGGGGTTGATCAGATTCAATTCCACCATCAACTGGCAACCATTACATACACCGAGCGAGAGGGTGTCCTTGCGTGCATAGAAACGGTCGAGGGCTGCTTTCGCCTTGGGGTTGTAGAGGAAGGCGCCTGCCCATCCCTTTGCCGAGCCGAGTACGTCGGAGTTGGAGAATCCGCCACAGAATACAATCATATTGATATCGTCGAGCGTTTCGCGACCGGTGATCAGGTCGGTCATCATGACGTCTTTCACGTCGAAGCCTGCGAGATAGAGTGCATAAGCCATTTCGCGTTCGCCATTGGTACCCTTTTCGCGGATGATGGCTGCGCGTACACCGCTTGGCGTACGGCGTTCGGGCGAGATGCCGAGTGATGCAAACGAGCCTTCGAATTCGGGCTTGATAGCAAAGCGCAATGGTTGATTCTTGTAGTTGGCTGCACGTTGGTCAGCACAACCGTTGAAGCTTTGCTTGGTATCGAGTTCGTGTGAAGTGGCATACCATACGTCTCTCAGGCTGTCGATGCAGAAGGTGTATTCCTTGCCATCCTTAGTGACGAGGATGCGACGCTCTGCAGATGGGCGACCGATCAATTGGTAACCTACGCCAACTTCGTCCATGATTTCTTCAAATTGTGCCTTGCAGTTTTCATTCACCTGAACGACTACACCGGGGTTTTCGGCATAGAGTGCACGAACGACGTCGCTGCCTGCGAAACCATCGAGGCAGATATCCAAACCGCCCTTGGTATTAGCGAAGCACATTTCGAGCAAACAAGTGAGCAAACCACCTGCTGAGATGTCGTGACCAGCGAGGAGGAGACCTTCGTTGACGCAGCGTTGCACAGCGTTGAAGGCGTCGCGGAAGTATTCAGGATTTTTCACCGTAGGTACATCGCTGCCCACATAGCCCAGACTTTGTGCCAAAGCCGAACCACCGAGGCGCAACTGGTCGAACGAGAAGTCGATGTGATACAATACCGAGTTGCGAGGATCCTTAGCCTTGCCACAAGCGCAACCTACGCCGGCGTTGCGAGGATTCTTCACCACGGGGCGAATTACCTTGCGCACATCGCTTACCTCACCACCCGAGCTGACGATCACAGTACCCGGAGAGATGACCTTTTCGCCATCGGGATATTTCTGAGTCATCGAGAGTGAGTCCTTACCTGTGGGGACATTGATGCCCAATTCGCAGCAGAAGTCTGAGAGGGCTTGTACACCCTTATAGAGACGTGCGTCTTCACCCTTTTGAGCGCGGCATGGCCACATCCAGTTGGCTGAGAGACTTACACTGTCGAGACCGTCTGCCAAAGGCGCCCATACCAAGTTGGTCAAACTTTCTGCCACCGCCATCACACTACCTGCAGCAGGATCAGCCAATCCGACTTGTGGAGCGTGACCGATAGCAGTAGCAATACCTGCCTTGCCACGATAATCCAAAGCTACGACACCACAGTCTGCCAATGGCAACTGCAATGGACCTTGAGTCTGTTGATGCGCCACTTTACCTGTGACACTGCGGTCTACCTTGTTGGTCAACCAGTCCTTGCAAGCCACAGCTTCGAGGCGGAGCACATTATTAATATATTGTTCTGGTGCAGAGGCGTCGTAGGCAGCGTTTTCGTAAGTACGCTCTACGGTCTCGTCCACCATGACAGTTTTTGGCGAGTGACCGAACATTTGCGCTACATCCAGGTCGAATGGACGCACACCGTCGGCTTGTTGGAAGGCAAAGTGAGCATCGCCAGTAGTTTCGCCGACTACGTACATTGGAGCGCGTTCGCGTTCAGCAATCTTGCGTACGTGATCGATGTGTTTCTCTTGGATGAGCAAGCCCATACGTTCTTGGCTCTCGTTGGCAATGATTTCTTTTGCCGAGAGTGTGGGGTCGCCTACGGGGAGTTGAGACATATCGATCAAACCACCGCATTCTTCCACCAATTCCGAGAGACAGTTCACGTGACCTGCACTACCGTGGTCGTGGATACTAACTACGGGGTTCACATCTTCTTCGCAAAGTGCACGAACCAAGTTGCTCGCACGCTTTTGCATTTCGGGGTTAGCACGTTGTACGGCGTTGAGCTCGATACCGCTTGAGTAGCGACCAGTTTCTACTGAAGAAACCGAACCACCACCGAGACCGATGCGATAGTTTTCGCCACCGACCATCACGACCTTGTTGCCCTTCTTAGGTTCGCCCTTCAAGCAGTCGCGCTTAGTACCATAACCCACACCGCCGGCGAGCATGATCACTTTGTCGTAGGCATATTGTTCGCCATTCTCTTGGTGTTCGAAGGTAAGTACGGATCCTGTGATCAGAGGTTGACCAAATTTATTACCGAAGTCGCTTGCACCATTTGAAGCCTTGATCAAGATTTGCTCAGGTGTTTGGTACAACCAATTTCTCTCCTTCATCGCACCCTTGAGGGCTTCGTTGCGCAATTCGTTGCGGTAGGATGTCATATATACAGCAGTACCTGCGATAGGCCATGAACCGACACCACCACCCATACGGTCGCGGATTTCACCACCTGTACCGGTAGATGCACCGTTGAAAGGTTCTACGGTTGTGGGGAAGTTGTGTGTTTCAGCTTTCAGGGAGATCACAGATTCGATGTCCTTGATCACGAAATAATCGCTGGTAGAGTGATCCACCGGAGCGAATTGTTCGACCACGGGGCCGGCAGAGAATGCGACGTTGTCCTTGTATGCAGACAGGATCTTGTGAGGATTTTCAGCCGTAGTCTTCTTGATCATTGCAAAGAGCGACGAAGGCATTTCTTCACCATCAATGATAAACGAACCACCAAAGATCTTGTGGCGGCAGTGCTCTGAGTTGATTTGTGCAAAACCAAAGACTTCTGAGTCGGTAAGACTGCGTCCTAATTGCTTTTCAACGCCGTGGAGGTATTCGATTTCAGCTGGTGAGAGCGCCAGACCTTCTTGTTCGTTGTAGGTCTCGAGGTCTTGGATATATTGAATAGGTTGTGGCTTAATGTCTACGGTGAAGCTGTTTTGATCCAAACCTTCGTAGACACGTTGCAACATAGGGTCGTGCTCAGCATCTGCACTTTTCACGGGGAAATACTCCTCGATGCGAGTGATGCCCTTGATGTTCATGTTTTGAGTGATTTCGACGGCATTGGTACTCCATGGTGTAATCATTTCGCGACGTGGGCCGATGAAACAACCTTCCAGAGTTTCTGCCTGAAGAAGTTCTGCCTCGCCATAGAGCCAGCAAAGCGATTTGACTTCTTCTTCGTTGAGCATACTGCCGCATTGTGTGGCGATGATGCTTTGTTGTGGGGTTCTAAAGAATAGAATCATAATATGTAGGGTTATAATTTTACAAATTGCTACAAAAATACTATAAACTGAGCGGAAGACAAAATGAAAGTGAAAGAAAATATAAAATCATAGCTTTTCGGGAAAAAATATTACACATAGGTACTAAAAGAAAGCCTTTGATGTTGTGCAGAATCTACTTTTTACACTATCTTTGCAAGAAAATTTGTCTATCAATGAAACAAAGAAATGTTCTTGCACAAAAACTGACGCAGACACAGCAAATATCTGCGTTGCAATTGGCCCTCGCTCAGATGATCGAGTTGCCTATAATGCAGTTTGCAGAGCGAATAGAATGTGAAATGATGGACAATGAAGCGCTTGAGGAGGATGACAAGAATAAAGAGTTGAAGACCGAGGAAAAAGTAGACAACGACCTGGACGACTCGGATGATTTGGATTTAGCCATTGGTGACTATCGCACAGAAGACGACATCCCAGAGTATCTGCAAGACAGAGCCGAGTGTAGTAGAGAAGAGAGGGATTTTGTCGTAGCAGCTTCACATTCGCTATATGATGATTTGAAAGAGCAAATCGGCGAACAAGATTTGACACCGCACGAAGCGCAGTTGATAGAATATCTGATTGGTTCGCTCGACAACAATGGTTTCTTGAACAAGGATCTTGAAGCGTTGTGTGACGAATTAGCTATTTATCATAATATCTACACAGACGAGAAAGAATTGGGACGCGTGCTGTCCATACTCCATACGTTTGAACCTCGAGGTATTGGTGCCCGAGATTTGAGGGAATGCTTGCTGATTCAGTTGTCCCACCCCGACTATCACTCGCCTTGGCAAAATCAGAGCATTGTAGTCATTAAGAAGTATTTCAAGCAGTTTATGTCAAAAAGGTGGGACTTGATCGCTGAAGGCATGTCGCTTGACGAAGATGAGGCGGCGCATATCAAGCAAGAACTGACACGCCTGAATCCTGCGCCAGGCAGAGCTTTGAACGACGACGAAGTACAGGGTGCGACGGCAGTAATTCCTGATTTTTTTGTCATGGTAAGCGATGACGGCAGTATAGATATACAGATCAACCACGGCGATGTTCCTGAACTTTGTGTGAGCCAATCTTTTCAAGATATTATCAAAAAGTATAACGCCGACGGAAAGAACCTGAGCCGTGCTGAAAAAGATGGATATATCTATGCGAAGCAAAAAGTAGAAGCCGCTCAAAATTTCATCACCTTGATTGAGCGCAGACAGCACACTTTGATGTCCGTGATGCAGTGTATCGTCGAGTTGCAGCGGCCTTTCTTTATTGAAGAGGATGAAGTTCTGCTGACTCCTCTGACACTGAAAGAAGTGGCAGAAAGGCTTGGTTTAGACATTTCCACGGTTTCTCGTGTCACGAGTAGCAAATATGTACAAACGCGCTATGGACTCTATCCACTTAAGTATTTCTTCTCAGCAGGTTTTGTTTCGGTCGATGGCGAAGAACTTACTGCACGAAAAGTCAAGACGGCGCTGGCGGAAATCATAGATGCTGAGGACAAGAACTTCCCCCTTGGTGACGAAATCATCGCACAGATGCTGAAAGAAAAAGGCTTGCCCGTGGCACGCCGCACTGTTGGAAAATATCGCGAACAAATGGGTATTCCTACAGCAAGGTTAAGGAAGCAGTAACGACCATACACCAATTTCACTCACTATCACTATATATGTCACGCAATAGGCACATCATACATACGGCTAAGGTTATTTCGGTGATATTCTCTCCATTCTATTTCCCGATTGTTGCCTTTATTCCACTGCTCTTCTTGAGTTATCTCAGATATACGCCGTGGTTCTTCCGTTTCTATGTATTAGCGTTGGTGTATCTGCTGACCATTGCTGCACCAAGGTTGGGCATCTATCTTTATCGCAAGGTAAACGGTTGGACACATCACCAGATGGGAGAGCGCGAACGCCGCTTTGTGCCCTACATCATCTCTATAGTCAGCTATGCCGTACTGCTCTATTTCATGTACGATATGTGTATGCCTCGCTATACCTTTCGTATCATCTTGTGTGCTTTGATCATTCAGATCTTGTGCGCCATTTGCAATATTTTCTTCAAAGTCAGCATGCATGCTGCGGCATCAGGTGCGACGATAGGGATACTGATTGCATTTTCATTCTATTTCCATTTCAACCCCATCATTGCTATTGCCGCGGCCATCTTGATTAATGGGCTCGTCTGTACATCTCGCCTTGTGCTACTCCAGCACAAATTGCTCGACACCACACTGGGCACACTGATTGGCATCGTGTGTGGCTTCCTGTGCATCATTTTGTTTTAGGGAAAGAAGAGCGCAATGTCATTACTCATTTTGCAATATTTTATTCAATAAATTAACGACAATAAACATATGAAACCAATCGTAAGCATCATCATGGGCAGCACATCCGACCTGCCCGTTATGGAAAAGGCTGCCCTCTTGCTCGACGAGATGGAAGTCCCCTTTGAAATCAATGCCCTCTCGGCTCACCGCACTCCTGCCGAGGTCGAAGAGTTTGCTCATGGCGCTGCTTCTCGCGGCATCCGCGTGATTATTGCCGCAGCCGGCATGGCAGCCGCTCTGCCCGGCGTGATCGCTGCCAACACCACATTGCCCGTCATCGGCGTACCCATCAAGGGCATGCTCGACGGATTGGATGCTCTCCTGTCGATCGTACAAATGCCTCCTGGTATCCCTGTGGCAACAGTGGGCGTGAATGGCGCACAAAACGCAGCCATCCTGGCCGTACAGATGTTGGCACTCTCGGACGAAACCGTGGCTGCACGACTCGCTGCACACAAGGAAGGCTTGAAGCAAAAGATTGTAAAAGCCAACGCAGATTTGGCAGAAGTAAAGTTCAAATTCAAGACCAATTAATCCCCGTCGAAAAAAAGTCTAACCTTTTTCAAAAAAAGCCTTACCTTTTTCAAAAAAGGTCTAGGTTTTTTTTGAGACTGTTTTTTGCCTTACTTTTTTGGATTAACTAGAATAGGAAATTCCGCCTTCTATCAATTCCTCTTCCTTTTCTCCAATCAGGGGATGGGTGAGGATATTTATGCTAAATCACACCTCAAACATAGTAGACAAATGAACCTTTTCAATTATACCCCTCGAAAATCTCACGAAGCACAAATCAAGGGTTGTCCCATAGGTGGCGATCAGCCCATCCGTCTGCAAAGTATGACCACCTGTGCCACGACGGACACAGCAGGGTGCGTAGAGCAAATCAAACGCTTGGTCCAGGCGGGTGCAGACCTTGTACGACTCACGGCACAAGGTACCATCGAGGCTAATAATTTGAAAAATATCAAGGAGGAGTTGGCACGTCAGGGCATCAATGTACCCCTGGTGGCCGACATCCACTTCAATCCCGCAGTGGCAGACGTAGCGGCAACAATTGTCGAGAAGGTGCGCATCAATCCCGGCAACTATGTGGACCCAGCCCGCCAGTTCAAGGCACTGGAATACACACCCGAGGAATATGCCGCCGAGTTGCAACGCTTAGAAGAGCGCTTCAAGCAACTGCTCGCCATCTGTCGTGAGCACGGCACCGCCCTGCGCATCGGCGTGAACCACGGTTCGCTGTCGGACCGCATCATGTCGCACTATGGCGACACCCCCGAGGGTATCGTAGAGAGTTGTATGGAATTTCTGCGCATCTGTGTGCGCGAAAACTTCATGAACGTGGTCGTATCAATCAAGGCGAGCAACACAGTCGTGATGGTGCGCTCGGTACGTCTGCTCAATGATGTGATGAAGCGCGAGGGAATGAACTTCCCCCTACACCTCGGTGTCACAGAAGCAGGCGAGGGCGAAGATGGCCGTATCAAAAGCGCCGTGGGTATAGGTGCCCTGCTGAGTGATGGTATAGGCGAAACAATCCGCGTCTCGCTGAGTGAAGCGCCCGAAAAGGAAATTCCTGTGGCTTATAAACTCGCTTCCTACATTGCTGGCACTCGTACGGGCCACCCCTTTATTCCAGGTCAACCTTGTGGCGCCTTCGACTACCTACGTCCAGTGCGCCGCGCCACATGTCCTGTGGAAAATATCGGAGGTCAGAATCCTCCCGTCGTAATCTCAGACCGACTGGACGGTAGCAATGAGGTGGGCAACCTTTGCCCAGACTATATCTATTGCGGACAAAGCCTGCCACGCCCAGAAGAACGCATCGAGGGTGCAGACTATATCGTCGACGCACCGATGTGGCAGGGTGAAGCAGGTACCTATCCTGTATTTACCACCGAGATGTTGATGTTTGTCAGCACCATCAAGGCGCCGGTGAAATTCCTCTTCCTTACTTTCACCAGCCTGACCGAAGAAGTCAAGGCGTGCTTGCGTCATCACCCCGAGGTGGTGATTCTGGCGCAGAGCAACCACCCCAATCGCACTGGCGAACTGCGCGCTTTGGTGCACGAACTATGGCGTGAAAATTTGGTCAACCCTGTGGTGATGTTCCAGCACTATCAGATGAACGCGGCAGAGAAGGAGGACTTCCAGCTCTGTGCTTCTGCCGACATGGGTGCACTCCTGTTCGATGGCATCACCGATGGTATCTTCCTCTTCTCATCTCCCGCACAAGGCGAAAAACCCCTGTCGCACGCCATCGTCGACGAAACGGCATTTGCCATACTGCAAGCAGCTCGCCTGCGCACCACCAAGACAGAATATATATCGTGCCCCAGCTGTGGTCGCACACTGTACGATTTGCCCGACACCATCGCGCGAATTAAGGCGGCAACGTCGCATCTAACTGGGTTGAAAATCGGCATCATGGGCTGCATCGTCAACGGACCCGGCGAGATGGCCGACGCAGACTACGGCTACGTGGGAGCAGGTCGTGGCAAAGTGAGCCTGTATCGCGGCAAGACTTGTGTAGAAAAGAATATTCCCACAGAGGAAGCCGTGGAGCGCCTGCTCGGACTAATAGAAAAAGACGGACATGGAACTTCTGCGACAAAGCAATAAACCTACTCAATAATAGATAATATCCAAAACAACTGATGAAAATACTACATACAGCAGACTGGCACCTTGGCAATGTATTCCATGGTCATAATCGCATCGGCGAACATCGTCATTTCCTCGCTTGGTTGCGTGATACTCTCAAGGAAGAATGCCCCGACGTCTTGGTCATAGCCGGTGACATCTTTGATAGTCCCAATCCCTCGGCAGCAGCAGAGGAGATGTTCTACAACTTCCTTATCGACGCTTCAGAAGCAGTGATGGGGATGCAGATCGTAGCCATCGCCGGCAATCATGACTCGGCGGGTCGTATAGATGCACCAGCGCAACTACTCAAACGTCACAACATTCACGTACGAGGCACTTTGCCACGAAATACCGAAACAGGCGAAGTAGACTTCGACCGACTGATTATTCCACTAAGTCATCGCAGCACAACAGATGCCCAAGCGGTGTGCTTGGCCGTACCCTACTTGCGACCATCAGACTATCCCATGGGGATGAACAACGGCGAAGGGATGCGCGACCTCTTTGACAAACTATTATATAAGGTGAAAAAGAGTAATCTCAGGGGCTTGCCTATTATTGCTGTAGCGCACTTCTATGCAGCAGGGGCAGAAATCAGTGAAAACGAACATAGCGAACGATTAGTCGTAGGCGGACAAGACTGCATCGCGGCAAATGTGATAGACCCCAGCGTATGCTACACCGCATTAGGACACTTGCACAAAGCACAAAGCATAAATTCTGCAGCAGGCGAGATGCAGTATGCAGGCAGTCCCATCCCTCTGTCATTTAGTGAAAGCCACTACCAGCATGGTGTTACATTAATTGAAATTGACAACGAGGAAAAGGTGAATACCCAACGGATACCTTATACGCCATTACGTCAATTGACCACACTGCCTCCGCATGGTAGCGCCACACCTTTGGATATTTTAAGAATGATAGAGAAACTGCCAAAAAAGGGAAGGAACGACGAGGGAGTAACTTGGCCTTATTTAGAACTAAAGGTGGAGGAAAAACAGCCAGAACCTACATTGCTGCATCAAATCACTACATCGCTTGAAGACAAGGCTGTATATTTCTGTCGTGTAGTCAGAGTGTATCAACAAGACCACACAGCAACGACAGCACACAAAACCTCCAATACGCTACAAACCCTTACGCCCATAGAAATGGCAGACTTAATTTATCAAGATAAGTACAATTCTCCTCTGCCCGACGAATTGAAGCAGCGTTTACTCATTGCCGAAGAATATAGTCTTTCAGAATCACTCCAATGATTTATCCCGTATGAAAATAGACAAAATCACGATATACAATCTCAACTCGTTAGAAGACGAGCAAACGATAGATTTCTCTCAAGAACCACTCCGTTCTTCGGGCCTCTTTGCTATTACCGGCGACACAGGATCGGGTAAATCTACGCTACTTGATGCGATCTGCTTGGCCCTATATGGTAAAGCACCGCGATTTGATGGTGCACAAAAGGTAGAGTCTGCCAAACTACAAATGATTGAAGACGAGGATATGCGTCTGCAAGCCAGCGATCCGCGCAATATGTTGCGCCGTGGCAAAAAGGAGGGGCACGCCATTGTCGAGTTCTCGACAGTAGATGGTAAGCGCTATGAAGCAGGCTGGTATTTGCGCAAAAAACGAACTGGTACTTTGGATAAAGCAAGCCGTACTTTGCGTTGCATTGCACCAAAAAGGGAACAAATTGACGAACGAGATATTCCAAAACGCATTGAGGAAATCATTGGTTTGGATTATACACAATTCTCGCGCACAGTGATGCTGGCTCAAAATAGTTTCGCAAATTTTCTCAAAGCCAAACGCGAGGACAAATCTATGCTGCTGGAAAAATTGACAGGTACCGAAATTTATGGCGCTATCTCGCAAAAGATATTCAACCTTACCAGTGCTGCCAAAAAGGAAACAGAAGCGATAGATAATCAAGTGATGGGTATCCTCCGAGACAAATTGAAACCAGAAGATGTTGAGGAGAAAATGCACCAAAGCGAACTCTTGCAAACTGCGATTGAACGCAATAAAGATTGCGTTGAACTCTTGCAACAACAGCTCAAGTGGGTAGAGCAAAATGCCGCAGCAGAGGAGAGGGTGAAGCAATGCGAAATTGCACATCACGAAGCGCACAAGGCAAATGTTGCAGCAAGCCCAGACCAACGCCGTATAGAGCGCTACGATAGTGTGCTGGATATCCAACCCATCTACCAATCTATCACTACATGCCGTGCCGATATTGAAGCGCTTAAATCACGCGAAGCAGAAATCGCCCACAATATTACATCCAGCAAAAACCGTGCCGAAGCTGTTGCTACAGAGTTAAGGATTGCCAGAGAAAGTTTGCATCAAGCCGAAACCAATTTGGCGCAGCGCCGCCCTGCAATCAATCATGGTCACTCGTTGATGGGACAAATCAAGGAGGGCGAAGCTCAACTGCACAAATTAGAAGAAGAATTAATTGAAACAAATTCTGTAGTAAGGGGCAGGAGGTCACAACTGGAAAGCAAGAGCGAAGAACTCAAGAGCACGCAATCAAAAGTAGAGGATTTGCAGTTGCACAAGCAGGAGTTGATCGTACACAAGCAAATGTTTGACAAATTCGATTTGGTAAAGGATAAATTAGGTCTTTACCAGTCAGAATTGCGCCGTAACTCCGAACTACACCAGAAGGCCGAGGACTTACAGACGCAAGCCACTAAATTAGCAGAAGCTACTCAAAAGTTAGAGACTACTCAGCAGGAGCACAAGAATCAACTGGAAGGACTACGCACCGAATTGAGTGTCCATCAAGGTGCCAACAATGGTATAAATAGTGAATATATACAGCGCAGACTCACCGACAATAAAAACCGACTCGTACGACTCGAGCGAGCTGCTGCGCTGTGGCGCCGCATTGCTGCAGGCTATGAACAAATCAGTGAGAAGCAGGCAGAAATCAGTCGTAGCACGGCCGAACAAAACCAATTGGCCGACACAATTGCCGAACTGGAGAAGGGAAGGGATGTGGTAGCAGATGTCTGCCAACGCCTCAATGTGGCACTCACTTTGAGCCAAAGTCAAAATATCGTGCAATTGCGCAAACAGCTCAAGGAGGGAAGTGCCTGCCCCGTTTGTGGTGCGACACACCATCCCTACCATAGCGAAACCGAGCGTGAATTGGGCGAATTGCTCAACAAACTGGACGAGGAATACAAGGAAGCGCAACAAGACTTAGAAGCCAAGACAAAATGCTTGGACGATACGCGCACACGATATGCTGAAAATGCTGGACGCCTCAAGGCCGAGAAGAATGCACTCGTCGCATTGCAGCAGCAACAAGACACCTACGTGGCTGAATGGAGCACTTGTGCCGACCTGGATCCTGTATTCGACGAGTGTACGCCTACTATCAACAGAAACGCTCGTCAATTGATGATCGAGATGCACGCGGATAATGCGAAAAAAGCAGCCGAAGAGGCAGAGGAAGAACTCAAAACCTACAACTACCACCAGCAAGCCATCAATTATCTGAACAAGGACATAGATGCCCTGTTGCAGCAGATGGATGTCGAACGCAATCAATGGCAAACCCTGAAGACGGAACAACAAGTCGTGACCACATCGCTCGACGAAGTGCAGCAGACGCTTTATATATCCGACCGCACTTGCCAAGGGTTCTACAGAGACCTGGAGGCGCTCATCACCGTCACAGGATGGTTCGACCAATGGAAAGATAGCCCTGATGCCTTCAAGATGCAATTGGTACAGCTCCAGCAAGACTGGGCACAAACCTGCCGAGACTTAGAGAAGACACAAGTCGGCGAAGCCAGACTCATCGAGGAAGAGAAGGCGGCCATCGCCAGCTATGAAGAAGCGGATCGCGCTCATCGAAGAAATGAAGATAGCTATAAAGCCGCCCAGGAAGAATTGACGCATAAACGGACAGAAGTACAACGCTTGTTTGAGGGTAGGACTCCCGAACAAGAAGAAGAATTCTTGCAACGCCATGTCGACGAAGCGCGCAACGCTGCAGAAACTCAACAAAAGGCGCACGAGGCTGCCGAAAGCGAAATCAATCAACTCCGTGGACAACAATTGCGCGCTGCCGAGGAGCGCCAGCTTAAGCAAAATCAGCTCAGTGCCAATCAGTGCGAACTGGACATGTGGCTATTGCGATTCAACCGCGACAATTCACCAATGCAATTAGTGGAACTGGACGAAATATTCTCGGACCGCACGGATTGGAAAGCGCTCAGAGCAGACCTCGAAGAGAAGAAAAATGCGCTACACTTGGCCAAATTGCAACTTGATGCTGCGCAAAGGGCACTGATAGAATTGCAAACCAAGAACTATCGCCCGAAGCGTGAAGAGGAAGCCAGTCAAGCGTATTTGACCACCGAACTGAATAATGTCAAGCAGGAAATCGAACGTCAAGGCGAAACGCTCTCTGCCCTTCGCATCATGCTCGACAAGCACCACAATTGCATAAGGGATGCCGAACAGTTGATGGCAGACACGACCCATTTGCGTAAAGACTACGAACATTGGGCAAGTCTATGCACAATATTCGGCAGCCACGATGGCAAAAAGTTCCGCGAGTTGGCACAAAGCTACACATTCGACTTCTTGGTCGAACAAGCCAACTGCCATCTGCGACAACTCTCGCCGCGCTACGAATTGCGTACCCAGCCTGGCACGCTCACCCTCACGGTCATCGACCACGACATGTTTGACGAGGAGCGACACATCCAGTCTCTCTCGGGTGGCGAGACGTTTGTGGCAAGTTTGGCCCTGGCTTTGGGATTAGCATCCTTGTCCAGCGGACAAATCTCTATCGGCAGTTTGTTTATCGACGAGGGTTTTGGCAATTTGGATCAAGCCTCGTTGCAATTGGTCATGGACGCCTTGTCTCGCCTTGAGACGACTCAGGGGCGCAAGGTGGGCGTTGTCAGTCACACCCTGCAAATACGCGAACAGATCCACCCACAAATACGCGTCGTCAAGTTGCCCACCGGGGGCAAAAGTCGTGTAGAGGTGAGATGATACAGGGCGCGCCGAAATCCTGTATTGCCGTGAAACCAGTCATCAGCGGCTGCCCCACACGATTGGTTTTTCGCTAAAAATATAGTATCTTGGAGATAATGCAGTGAACTGCCCTCAAAAAAGTGGGGCAGTTCATTTTTTGTGTTAAAAATCCTGCCGCGGGGATGATAGATACAGCGTGTGCTGTCAAAATTTTTCGCATTTTAGAGCATCGTAGATCGCTTAAAATCATTCACCTCGCTGGTGGTTTGGCTCTGCAAGAAATAGGAGTGGTTAAAACCGATAAAAAATGGGCTAAAATCATGGGTGGAGAAGAAAAAGCTAAGGCTTTGTGAAATATTTCTGCAAAAAAGACAGATTAAACGTGATAGAAAGTGGGTGACAAAAATTGAAAAAAATAAGACTTCGTTGAAATTTCGCGCCGTCTCGTTGAAAAAATATCAGACTTTTTTTCAACGAAGCCTTGGCTTTTTCTCAAAAGGTCTAATCTTGCCGAAGCAATATCTTCTATTTCATCAACAGCGTTTGTCAAAATTTTTCGCATTTTTTTGTTTACTCTCAGCAACCATTAAGACAAAAAAAGAGGAGCGCCTGCTCCTCTCGATTTATGCCTTGTGCTTAGCCAATTCTCGTGCTACACTCTCGCGGGTGTGCTTCCACCGCTTATGACTCCAAAGCCACAGGTGCGGTTGGCGACGTATCATTTGCTCCAACTTGGTCATATAGAGCTGCGTCAGTTCGTAGTCGGGATATTTCGCGGGTTCCTCGGTCACCAAGTGCAGGTGCATGTGATAGTAGCCACGACGTACGCGCTGCACGTCGGCGATATAGATAGCCGCGCCCACCTTCTTGGCAATGCGTTCGGTGCCTGTGAACACTGGGGTGTCCTGGTGCAAAAACTCCGCCCACTCGTGTATGCTGTTGGGCAGGGGCGATTGGTCCGACACAAAACCTACGATCGAGCGCACGCCCTCGGCCTTCATCTTCAGTATTTGTCGCAGCGCCTCGTACTTCGAGATACTCTTCGATCCAAAGCGTTGGCGCAAGTCCAGGAATAGGCGATCGAACGCCTTGTTCTTCAGTGGACGGTACAATTGGGCGCTGGGCACGCGGCCGTGCTTTCCCCACAAGGGAATCGAGGAAACCCACTCCCAGTTGCAATAGTGGCCCAGGTAGATAAAGGCAAATGGGCACTTCTCGAGCGACTCTTCCAAGCGCGGCATACCCTCGATGATCATGCGTCGCTTGATTTCCTCCTCGCTTATGGTCAGCAGTTTGATGGTCTCCACGATATAGTCGCAGAAGAAGCGGTAGAAATCGCGCTCAATGCCTCGGCGCTCCGCGATCGTACGTTCGGGAAACGAGGCCTCGATGTTTCTGCGCACCACGCCGCGGCGATAGCGCACCACGTAGTAGACGAGCACAAACAGCACGTCGGACAGCACATAGAGCAGACGCAATGGCAGATGCGACAACCCCTTGAGTAAAGCAATCAGTATCTTCATGCGTGCAAAGGTAGAAATATTTTTTGCACACGCACACGTAATATTATATATATGTGCCATATTTACAGAAAATCGCGTAATATTTGCTACAAAATGACGATAATTCACACTTTGCCACAATTAAATACATTATAAATCCCTTAGTTTGAAAAAAATCAGTATATTTGCACGCCAAAAAGTATGCAAAATAGAAAATAACTAACATAAAAACACAATTAAAAACCATGCAAAACAAAGGATTTGTTAAGGTCATCGCAGTGCTCCTTACCCTGATTTGCTGCTTCTACCTCTCGTTCTCATTCGTAACTAACAAGTACGAAAAGAACGCAGACACGTATGCTGCAGCCAAGATCAAGGGCGGAAAATATGCTGATGACAATGCAAAAGACAGAGCATTCAACGACTTCCGCACTGCCTATCTTGACTCAATGGGCAATGAAAAGGTGTACATGTGGAAGACCTTGAAGGAATGTCAACAGTTGCAAATTGGCCTCGGTCTGGACTTGAAGGGTGGTATGAACGTCATCCTCGAAGTATCTATCCCCGACTTGCTCAGAAGCACAGCCGGCACAGACAAGACCGTACAGGCTAACGTAGGTCAAGCAGTCGCTTACGCAGACTCAGTAGCAAAAAGAAATGGCGACGACGTGCTCGACGTATTCGTAAGTCGCTACCAAGAATTGTACGGCAAGGATAAGCTGGGTGGTGCTTTCGGTACAAACCTCGACGGCATCTCGGCTAACTCTACCGATGCACAGGTGAAAACAGCTTTGCTCGCTAAGATCGAATCAGCAGTAAGCAACGCTAACGAAGTGATCCGTACACGTATCGACCGCTTCGGTGTGGCACAACCAAACATCCAAATCTTGAAGGGTCGCGGACAAATGGGTCAAATCATGGTAGAAATGCCAGGTATCAAGGAACCCGAACGCGTACGTAAACTCCTCACAGGTAGTGCTAACCTCCAATTCTGGGAAACCTACAGCGCAGCTGAAGTGAGCGGCTTGGCAGAAGTCGTAAACGGTCACTTGCAAATCCCTGGCGGCGGTTCTATCGTCGGATATACTCGTTCGAAGGAAGATACTACTGCTATCATGCAAGCTTACCACGCTAACAAGGCTTCTCTCCCCGCAGACCTCGTATTGGCTTGGAGCGTGAAGGAAGAAACTCAGTCAATGAAAAACAAAGACGGCAAGGTAGAAAATGTCGTTCTTGGTTACGCCCTCTATACCCTCAAGGCTAAGAATGGTGGTCCTTCAATGGAAGGCGACGTTATCAAGACTGCTAAGGCAGACTTTATGGAAGGCAGTAAGCCCGTCGTATCTATGACAATGACCAACCGCGCTTCTGCTGAATGGGCTAAGTTGACAGAAAGAAACGTAGGCAAGTCTGTAGCAATCGTTCTCGACGGTTACGTATATAGCGCACCAAACGTCAACGAAAAGATCGCTGGTGGTAATTCTCAAATCTCTGGTAGCTTTACAATCGATGATACTCGCGACCTTTCAAACGTGCTCAACAGTGGACGTATGGACGTGAAGCTGACAGTAGTACAAGAAGAAACAGTAGGTCCTTCTTTGGGTGAAGCATCTATTATAGCAGGTCTCACAGCTTGTATCTTTGCACTCGTGCTTTTGATGATCTTCATGTGCTTGGCTTATGGTATCATCCCAGGTATGGTGGCTAACTGCGCACTCTTGCTCAACTTCTTCTTCACTTTCGGCGTACTCACTTCATTCCAGGCTGCGCTCACTATGAGTGGTATTGCTGGTATGGTGCTTTCTTTGGGTATGGCTGTCGATGCTAACGTATTGATCTACGAACGTATCAAGGAAGAGCTCAAGGCAGGTAAGAACATCAAGACTGCACTTGCTGACGGTTACGGCAACGCATTCTCTGCAATCTTCGATTCTAACTTGACATCAATCATCACTGCTGTTATTCTTTACAACTTCGGTACAGGTCCTATCCGTGGTTTCGCATTGACGCTCGGTATCGGTATCGCAGCTTCATTCTTTACTGCAGTATGGATGACTCGTATCGCATACGAACACTTCCTCAAGAAAGACAAGTGGACTAAGTTGACTTTCACAACTCCTTTGACTCGCAACTTCTTGGCTAATACTAAGGTGAAGTTCATGGAAAAGGGTAAGAAGTCTGTTATCGCATTTGGCGTATTTATGCTTATCTGCGTTGCATTCTTGGGTATCCGTGGTTTGTCAAAGGGTATCGACTTTACAGGTGGTCGTAACTATGTCATCGAATTTGAAGACAAGAATACTAAGCCCGAAGCTGTAGAAGCTGCAGTACAAGCTGCTGTGAAGGCAGATGCTAAGGATCCAGATGCTGCGGTTAACGCTATTCCTGTCGTAACAGCAGAAAGCCGTTGCGTACGCTTGACTACAAACTACCGCATCAACGATACAGACGAAAATATCGACGACCAAGTTGACCAATTCGTTCACAAAGCATTGAAGGATGCTGGTCTGATCAAAGCAGAATACGATGTCTTCAAAGACCGTCAAAACAAGACTGGTGGTTCTATCGTATCTGCTCAAAAGGTAGGTTCTTCTGTCGCAGCAGATATGGTTAAGGGCGCTATCATCAGTGTGCTCTTTGCACTCGTAGCAATCTTCCTCTACATTTTGGTACGTTTCCGCAACGTAGCATTCTCAATTGGTAGTGTAGTTGCTTTGACTATCGACGCAGTACTTATTATCGGTATGTACAGTATCTGCTGGGGTTGGGTGCCCTTCTCATTGGAAGTTGACCAAACCTTTATCGCGGCTGTATTGACTGCTATCGGTTATTCAATTAATGACAAGGTGGTAGTATTCGACCGTATTCGTGAAAACTTGGGTCTCTATCCTAAGCGCAACACTAAGCGTGTGTTCAACGAATCTATCAATAGTACTTTGACTCGTACTATTATGACTTCGTTCACTACCCTCCTCGTGTTGCTCTGCATCTTCTTCTTGGGTGGCGATAGCATCCGTTCATTCTCATTCGCAATGATCTTGGGTGTAACATTCGGTACCTTGAGCTCAATCTTCCTTGCTGCTCCTATTGCATACCGCACTTTGGGCAAAAAGAGAGTGATTGGCGAAGCTGAATAATTGAGATTCATTTTCCTATTATAAGGGAAATACAAATAAAGATTGAGATGCGTCAAAATACTGGCGCATCTCTTTTTCATTCCTATAATATATATACACGATATGTACAGACGCTATTTGTTTCATCTATTTGTTTTGCTACTGCCTTTCCTTTTTATCTCTTGCGCCATGGCAGACTCTTCACTGCGCCTTGCCCCCTATTTCACAAGTGGAATGGTATTGCAGCGCCACCAGCCTATTCGCATACAAGGTTACGCTGGTGCTGGTGAAAAGGTACGTGTGGATTTTCTGCAGTCTCAGCAAACAGCCACCTGCGATAAGGATGGGAGATGGCAGGTCTGCCTGCCTGAGCAAAAGGCGGGAGGTCCTTATATTTTGAAGGTGGAGAGCGAGGGCGAAGAAGTTGAAGTACGCGATATCTATATAGGAGAAGTATGGCTATGTAGCGGACAGTCAAATATGCAACTGCCTGTGCGGGAAACAAAGGGTGCTGCGGAAGATATTGCCAGCGCCTCAGAGCAAAAGCGCGTGCATCTGTATCAAATGCGTCCGTCGCGGATTCCATTTGCCGAAGCCTGGGAGAAAACCTACGTTGATTCTTTGAAACGCAACGAGTACTATTTGCCTGCACAATGGACCAAATGCGATGCAAAGACCGTGGCGGATTTTTCTGCTATAGGTTATCATTTCGGACGTCTGCTTTCGGAAAAATTAGACTGCCACGTCGGTATCATTTGCAACGCCGTGGATGGTTCGCTGTGCGAGTCGTGGATAGATAGTCAGACCCTCGCGTCAGGATGTCCCGATTTGAATAAAGAATGGTGGACCGAGCCGCTCATACAGCAGTGGGCTAGAAATCGTGCCAAGACCAATTTGAAAAACTATCCCGAGGCATTGTCGCATCATCCCTATGCGCCATCCTATCTGTTCGATTGCGGCATAGCACCTTTGGAGGGATTGACACTGGCCGGTGTATTGTGGTATCAAGGCGAGGGCAATGCGCACAATGCCACATTGCACGAACAATTGTTTCCCTTGTTGCAAAAAAGTTGGCGCACACATTTCGCTGCGCCCGAATTATCCTTCTATTTTGTCCAACTCTCCGGCATTTCCACCCTACCCACGTGGGGACACTTCCGCGACAGCCAGCGCCGCCTCGGCGTTTTGCCTCGCACATATATGACCGTGTCGCACGACTTGGGCGAAGCAAAGAATATCCATCCCAAGCGCAAGCGCGAAATAGCTGAACGCTTAGTTGCCGCCGCTTTGGTACACGAATATGGTCAGACAGGTGTGCCCTGTGGTCCCGTTTATTTGGGCGCAGAACTCAAATCAAATAAAATCCTACTGCATTTCCAATACGGAAAAGGCATGCACACCAGCGACGGCAAGGCACCCAAGGGATTCGAAGTGGCTGGGAAAAACGGCGCCTTCGTTCCCGCCAAAGCACGTATTGTGGGCGAAACCATAGAAGTGTGGAGCGATGCCGTAGCTCAGCCTCATCAAGTGCGATATGCTTGGGATCCGTTTCCGCAAACGAATGTCGTAGGCAGTAATGGTTTTCCCATTAGTACATTCACTGATCGCGTATTTTGACACCAAAGCCGCCACTACCATTTTACAGATTTCTTTTTAAGTGCAAACTTATCCTTTCGTGTGATAAATGGGATAAATTGATAGGATTGTACTAAAAAAACAAAATAAGGTAGTGCTTTTGACCGAATAATACGTGTAAAAGACTTTTTATTGCTATCTTAGCATAGTCAATTAATAAAATCTGAGTTTGTTTCGGAAAATAATGTTATAAACCTAAACCGATATGAAAAAAATCTACACTACGCTTTTACTGCTCGGCGGACTTTTCCCACTTGGCAGTATGGCACAACTACAAGTGGTGAACGAATCGCCGTCAAATCCTGACAACGAGCCAGCAGCCGTTCATCCAGTGCCACATCCACGCCAATTGAAATGGCAAGAGACTGAATTCTACGCATTCTTCCACTATGGCATGAACACCTATACTGGCTTGGAATGGGGCAACGGCGATGAAGCAGAATCTCGCTTTGCGCCTACTGGTGCACCCAACCCCGAACAATGGTTGCAAGTAGCCAAAGATGCCGGTATGCGTGGTGGTATCGCTGTAGTAAAGCACCATGATGGTTTTTGCCTTTGGCCTACTGCCACAACGACTCACAATATCACTAAGGCGGGCAATGATTATGGTAGAAATACTAATATCCCACGCGATTTTGCAGCAGCTGCCAAGAAATTGGGATTGAAGTACGGCTTCTACATCTCGCCATGGGACCGCAACAGTGTACACTATGGCACAGACAAGTACGTGAAGGACGTCTTCCTGAGACAGTGTGCAGAGTTGGCTGAATATGGTAATGACCAATTCGAAATGTGGTTTGACGGTGCCAACGGCGGTAGCGGTTACTACGGCGGACGCAACACCACAGTCAACGTGGACCGTGCTACATATTACGACGTGCCCAACTTGCGCGACACCGTGCACAAGGTTTGCCCCGACTGCGTATTGTGGGGCGTGGGTGGCGAAGCACGCTGGATTGGCAACGAAGCCGGATGGGCTGGCGAAACGAACTGGTCGCCTGAGAATCGTGACTATTCTCCCGAGAACAATGGTATGTATGGTACAGAAAACGGCTGGTTCTGGTTGCCCGGCGAAAGCGATGCTAAGGCTACAAACAAAGGATGGTTCTATCACGATGGCGAATCGCCCTTGACACCCGAACGCCTCTTCCAGATGTATCTCGAGACAGTAGGTAGAAATGCCACACTCATTCTCAATATTCCACCAAACAAGGCTGGCGTCCTGCCAACAGCCTCTGTGAATGCATTGAAAGGTATGGGTGATTTGATCCGCCAACGCTTGAGCAATGACTATGCTAAGGATGCTGTGGTCGAAGTGAGCAATACTCGCACCAAAGGTGCAGGTCGCAACTATGCCGCAGAGAATATGACAGACGGCGACAAGGATACTTATTGGGCTACCAACGATAATGTCACATCAGCTACCATCACCTTGTCTTGGGACGACGCAAAGACTATCCGCTACGTCGAACTGATGGAATATATAGCCAAGGGACAACGCGTCAAGTCATTCAAGATCGAAACTTCGATGGATGGTAAATCTTGGACACAACGTGGCGGTGGCGTACAAACCACTACTGTGGGCTACAAGCGTATCATCCCATTGAACGGCAGTACCAACAATAGCTACGGCAGCGGATATAGTGCAAAATATGTACGTATCACTATCGAGGATAGCAAGGCTTGCCCACTCATCAGTAAAGTCAGCGTATACTAATCCTATTAAAATTGAACATTATGAAGATCAAAAATATTCTCGCCCTGGCTTCGCTGACTCTCCCTATGACATTGGCAGCGCAAAGCATCAATTTCGAGACACAAGACTATGCCAAGCTTGGCGTATATGATACCTGGGAAGCATCGCCCTTTCGCACGGGTGTACTCAAGGGCAACTATGCCGTGGTAGACAACCACTTGAATCAAGAAGAAGCTGTACTCGGCAAAGCCCCTAACCCCTCAAAGAAAATCCTCGCCGTACAGCGCTCACGCTTCGGTAGCAATACCTTTGGTGTACGTATTGATTTGAAACAAACCTTCGAGTTGACACCACAGACCAAATATGTTCACGTCATGGTCAACCGCCCCTACAGCGGACGCGTGATGGTGGTCGGTTTGGGTAAGAGACGAGATCGCGCAGGTCAATCACCCGAGACAGAACAGTTCTGGGCAATGTCGACAAGCTCTATTCCAGCCAATCGCTGGCAAGATGTCGTAGTCGCTTTCAAGGGTAATGGCGGCATAGATATTTATAGCCTCGTCATCGTGCCCGACATGGAATCTCCGCACGCTTATACCGACGACAAGATATGCTATATCGACAACATCGAGATCAATGACAATCCTTCGCCCAACTATACCTACGACTTCTATCCCTTGAACTTTGGCAAGGATCAGCTCTATACTCGCAACGACCGCAGAGTGACTGAAGTCGGTCTCACTTCTCCTGCCGAAGGTGTGCAGTCGGCTACCACATCCAATTCGCCCAACTACGTTTATCAAAACTTGACCAGCAAAGTCTTCATGGCTCGTCAAGGCGAAACCATTACACCTAAGATTGGATACGAAGGCTCGTGGATGCATGGCTACGTCTTCCTCGACAGAAACAATGATGGCAAGTTCCAAGCGGTAGTCAACAGCGACTTCTCTCGTCCAGCTGATAGCGAATTGATGTCTTATTCTTATTACGGCACTGAGGATGCTGGTAAGAACAGTGCGGGTGCCAATATCTCGGGCAATGGTCGCAATGTATTGCCTCCACCTGCTTTCCAAATCCCCACAGATCTGCCCAATGGCATCTATCGTCTGCGCTACAAGGTAGACTGGAATAGCATCGAGAGCGGAGGCCGTATGACCAGCGACAACTCTATTTTGGGCAATGGCGGAGGTATCGTAGACGTCCTCTTGAATGTTCATGGCGACAAGTGCAATGTGAACGACGCGAATAGAAATGGTGAGGTCTTGGCTGCTGATGGCAAGAAATTGGTAAGCTATCAGGCACCTTTCGGCAAGCCCTTCACTATCCGCATGAATCCAGAAAAGGGATTCGAGTATGCAGGCATCATCGTGAAGCACGGCTACAACCTAGCAGGCGATAGCGTGATGAACGACAACGTGCAATGGCGCGCTGTACGCTTCGATCGCAAACTCTTCAACGAAGCACACGAATTTACCATCCCTGCAGAATTGATGGATGGCGACGTGGAAATCGAAGGCCTCTTTATCGAAGAAGGCACATACGTACCTCAATCAGAGCCTACACGTTACACCACAACAACGATCCAAAATGGCGAATTTGCAGATACTACCTCATGGTACACCATGCAAATCGGTCAGGATGGTTATGTCTTGGCAAACAATGGTAGTGCTTCGTACATTGCGCTCAACAATACAGAAGTCAACCAATCCAACCCTGCTCACTTGTGGTGCTTCACTGGCAATGAAAAAGATGGTTATCACATCTACAACAAAGAAGCTGGCGCCCTGAAAGTACTCGCCGCTCCCACACAAATGCTCGGCACCACCGGTAGCGCTTCTCACCCCACCTTGCAATTAGCCAACGCATTGCCAGCAGGCTATACGGCTACGTGGCGCTTTGCCAATTCATCAGATCTCGGCTCAAACAGCGTGGCTTATGCATATATGTATGAAGACGGCTACCCCGCCAACAAAGTTAACAATCGCGACAATAAGTTGGCCTTCTGGAACGGCGGACAAGATGCAGGCTCTACCCTGCGCATTCTATTCGCCTACAAAGATATCCCGACAGGAATTCAAAATGTGACTATCTCTGGCAATGGTGATGCCACTTATGACTTGTCTGGCAGAAAAGTGAACACTACGCACAAGGGCGTTTATATTCAGGACGGCGAAAAGAAATATATCAAGAAATAATCGTTCTGGAGTGTTTTATTAATGTGTCATGATCAAAAAGGAGTTACTGCTCTTTTTTAATCATGACACATTACAGTTAAACCAACTTATGATTTTCAGCAGACAAAATTAACGGGATGTGGAATAAGTATATTGAGAAGTAAAATGAAGGTATTTGCACACTACTTAGGAAATGACAAAAACTGGAATTTGTCAAAAGATGGATTCCAATATAGATGGCGTACAATACTGCAATTTGGAGATTCTTGGGACGTTATAGGCTCTATTGTGATGAAAAATCCAGGAAGCGCTAAGCCTCTTCAAACAAATATCACAGAGGCTGAATTGAAAGCTTTAACAATGTTCGACAATAGCAATACTCCATGGTATCAGTTTACATCAGATAACACTATGCATAATATTGAAAAACTTTTTATAGCACGTCATAATGGGAAACCACTGGAGGGTGTTATTCAAATTTTCAACTTGTTTAATATTAGAAATGCAGATTTAGATGGCGCAATAAAATCTAGCACAATAGCCACAGAAGCAGTCCTCTCAACTCTAGACGATGATATAAAAGCTCTACGACAACATAAATGTCCGATTTATTTAGGTTGGGGTGCATTGGGGACAGATAAGAGATTCATAGATAAAGCAAGCAAAATTTTTCAATTGGTGCGTTGTGAAATGAAACAAGAATATCTATTCCCCAAATTTGAAGATAATAGATTTTATCATCCGCAGTATCTTATGGGACGAGGTAAAAATCGTTTTGTATCTCAAAGCATCCTTAAGGCGTTTTGTGCTAATTCTAATTCCATAAATCCGAATGAATTACCAGTTCATAGCATCCCTATGCTACAATCATCAGAAATTATAAATTGTTTTAAGACTATTGCCGTAAATTCTAAATGGTATGAAGAAAAAAGATATGAATTCTATCCTGGTTTACAAGTTACATTTGATAAAGCCACAATAAATATTCGATTTAAATCTAAAAAGAAAAATGGGTATCATATTGCTGATTGCCAGTCAATACCAGAGAAGCAAACTGTAGAAATTCTTACCCAAAAATTCGGATATAGATGTCAAGCAAATGTTTGGATTGGTAGAAAGAAGTATGATGAGTTTGGAGTATCTTCAAATTGTGTGGCTTCAAAGATTAAAGAAGAACTTGACAAAATAACTATATTTTTACAAGAGAAACATATAATACTATGTTAGACTCATTTATTGGATTTTTTATGCGCTTTTGATTCGTTTTGCTATGGGAAAATGAAAAACCTGTCTATTGGGATAAACCACCCGAACAGGGGAACGCGCGATTCGTGATTGTTTCACGACCGAAGAATTACGTTTTTTTAAGAAAGTTTAAGACGTTGTAGGACATCGGTCAAACCTTCTGCAAAGAAGATGAGACCTTTTCAAAAAAAAACCTTGGGGAATTTCAACAAACTCTTGACTTTTTTCAACGAGCCGTCGCGAATTTTTCACAAAGTCTTACCTTTTTTCGCTCAAAAATAGGGCAAACTAAAGGGGAACTAACCGCATTTGGCTAGTTCCCCACTTTCTTATCACAAAGGTACAATATTTTTCTGCGAAATGCAAATCCGTATTAACAGATATTAGGAAAATGTTCCACAGAAATAAGGCGCATTTTCTCTGTATCAAGCCCAGGATTTTCTCCTACTTTCCCTTCAAAATCTTCTGAATGTCGTGCAGTTTGTTGAGCGACTCCATTGGCGTCAGGTTATTGACATCGAGGTGCAGGATTTCGTCGCGGATTTGCTGCAATACAGGGTCGTCCAATTGGAAGAAGCTCAGTTGTGTTCCGCCTTGGGCTGATGCGCCCATTTCGCCCTTTGGCATAGCAGAACCGTCGCGCGCGTTGCTACGTTCCAACTCCTGGAGCACCGTTTCGGCACGCTTCACAATCACGCCCGGCATCCCTGCCAATCGGGCTACGTGGATACCAAAGGAGTGCTCGCTACCGCCACGCATCAGTTTACGCAGGAAGACCACTTTACCGCCGACTTCCTTCACCGATACATTCCAGTTTTTCACGCGCTCGAAGGTTTTCTCCATCTCGTTCAGTTCATGGTAGTGTGTGGCGAACAGGGTGCGTGCATGAGCACGTGGATTCTCGTGGATGTACTCTACGATAGACCAAGCGATAGAGATGCCATCGTAGGTCGAGGTGCCGCGACCCAATTCGTCGAAGAGGACCAGACTGCGCTGCGTCAAATTGTTCATGATATTAGCCGCCTCGCTCATTTCCACCATAAAGGTACTTTCGCCTACGGATATATTGTCGCTGGCCCCTACGCGTGTGAATATTTTGTCTACCCAACCAATCTGCGCAGACTCGGCTGGGACAAACGAACCCGTCTGTGCCATCAACGTGATTAGGGCCGTTTGGCGCAACAGAGCACTCTTACCAGCCATATTCGGCCCTGTGATGATGATTACTTGCTGGCCATTGCAATCCAATTGTACATCGTTGGCTACATACTCTTCGCCCGGAGGCATCAGAGTTTCGATCACGGGATGTCGGCCTTGGCGAATATCTATCGATAGGCTCTCGTCGATCACAGGACGAACGTAGCGTCGCTCGCGCGCTACGGCTGCCAGAGAATGCAAACAGTCTAGTTGTGACAGTGCTGCGGCATTGCGCTGCAAGTCGGTGATGTATGTCGCCGCATCTTGCAGAAGGTCGTTGAATATCTGCGTCTCTAGTGCCAGGATACGGTCCTCGGCGCCGAGAATCTTCTCTTCGTACTCCTTCAATTCCTGTGTGATGTAACGCTCTGCTTGCGCCAACGTCTGCTTGCGTACCCACTCTGCAGGCACATTCTCCTTGTATGTATTGCGCACTTCGATATAGTAACCGAAAACGTTGTTAAATCCAATTTTCAGACTGGGAATACCTGTCAACTCGCTCTCGCGTTGTTGGATTTGCAAGAGGTAGTCCTTGCCGGAAGAAGAGATATTGCGCAATTCATCTAGTTGCGGATTCACACCCGAAGCGATCACGCCACCTTTGTTAAGCATCACGGGAGGATCGGGGCGCAGTGTGCGCAGGATGCGTTCTTTCAGTTCACGACAATAAACCATCTCTTCGCCCAGACGTCGTATATTTTCTTGTTCAGCTTCAAGACAAGCGTTTTTCAGTACTTCCACACCCTCTAAGGCAATACGCAATTGTTGCATATCACGGGGATTAGCACGCCCCACAGCCACCTTGGACAGAATACGTTCCATATCGCCGACACGTGCCAGTTCCTCCTGGCAAATATCTCTAAAGTCGGGATTGCGAAAGAAATGCTCGACTCCATCCTGGCGGCGCTGAATGGCCGCAACATTACGCAGAGGGAAGAGCAACCAACGGCGCAGCATGCGTGCACCCATTGGCGTAAGTGTGCGGTCCAATACCGAGAGCAAAGACTGACCGCCCTCGTTCATCGGTGCAACGAGTTCTAGATTGCGTACGGTGAATTTGTCCAGACGCACAAAGCGATCCTCCTCAATGCGTCTGATCGAAGTAATATGACCAGTATTGTGGTGGTGAGTCAGTTCCAGATAGCAAAGCACAGCTCCTGCCGCAACACAAGCATCTTTGAGGTGATCCACACCAAAACCTTTCAAACTTTTTACTTCGAATTGCTTCAACAGTTTTTCCTTAGAGGTATTTTCCGAAAAGGCCCAGTCTTCCAACTCAAAGACAAAGTATTTGTTACCAAAAAGACCGTTCAAACGAGACTTCATCCCACTTTCTACCAAAATCTCCTTGGGCGAAAAACCTACAAGTAATTTGTCTATATATTCCGGAGCACCTTCGGCCACCAAGAACTCGCCTGTAGAAATATCTAATAGGGAAATACCGAGACTCGCCTTACCAAAATGCACAGCGCAAAGGAAGTTGTTCTCACGACTATTGAGCACATTGTCACTAATGGCTACTCCTGGCGTTACAAGTTCTGTGATACCGCGCTTGACAAGTTTCTTTGCCAACTTAGGGTCTTCCAATTGATCACAAATAGCGACGCGAAAACCCGCACGCACTAAGCGTGGCAAATAGGTGTCCAGGGCATGATAGGGGAAACCCGCCATCTCGGTGGCAGCCTGCGAACCCTTGTTGTTACGTCGAGTAAGCGTGATGCCAAGCACTTGGGAAGCGGTGACAGCATCACTGCAATAGGTTTCATAGAAGTCGCCACAACGAAAAAGCAAAATCGCATCGGGATGCTTTGCCTTGAGATCGTGAAATTGCTTCATCATCGGGGTGAGTTCTTCTTTTGCCATAGTCGAATTTTGCTTAATGTCGTGGGATAATTATTACGTCTTTTGCTTCGTTGCAGTGCGAGAGCAGACGAAAGGCAAAGTTACTGATTTTCTTTGATAGGTAGAGGACCGCGAATCACTTTTTTGCAATGGGCGTATCCTGTCTCAGTAAATTTTATCGTTGCTATATTTAGCAGAATCTGTACTGTCGTTCTATGTTCTCAGTATATCGATACTATTCCGTTTGAATGAAGTACAGATAGGAACAATCTTGTGGCTATAGCAGTACATCTTGCGTGTTGCCTTGGACTGGTTGGCGCAAGTCAGTAGTGCTATGTTTTGCTTAAAATAGACTGACTAACGAACTGCCAAGTTCGCCTATCCACATCCCCAATTGTACAATCAAGAGAATAACGAGGTAGATCAAAAGACAAAGGATGAGACAGAGCACACCCAAAAGAATCGCCTTGCGGTTGACTTCTCGGATGATGCTGTGGTCGCCTTCTACGAAACCAGTCAGGAGGCGTGAGTTCTTGGTGTACGACTTGTTGAAAATATCAAACAGATCGCCAAGAACGGGTATAAGTCCTATGAGTACATCCAGTAATGTATTGAAAATAATAGCAAGCGTAAGCGGGAGACTGCGTACCTTGAATGCGCTTACATACAGATAGGGGAGGTTGAGCAGGGTGGTTATTGTGTCACCATAACCAGGAAGGAAGAAACCGATTATTGGGTCGATGTAATAGCGATCCATCCACTTCGCAATACGTTTGGTCAGGTGGTAGGTACGCGACGACGCGATTCGCTCAGATCTATTTTTGTGTCGTTCTTTGGTAGTATGTGACATGGCGGGGTAGGTGGTCTTAGGATTGTATGTAGCAAGGTGAACAGTAGGGGCGAGAAAGTCTGCAACAAATCCTGGATAGTGCGGGATATGTTACAGACTTTTTTTCTATGAGTTTATTGAAAACAATATAGTCAAAACCTTCGCCAGTATTAACAAGCAAAAGGGAAAAGACTAATTTGACAATTCTGCGTAAGCCGCTTCTTCGGCAGCACGGATCTGCTCTTCGCGTTGAGTTTGCAGGGCAGCCTTTTCCTCTTCCGTCATTTGCGGACGCTTAGGTCTTGGTTTCCTTTTAGCAGGTTTTTGTTCCTGTTTCTCCGCCTTGACTTCAGCAGAAACCTCCATGCTTTTAGTTGCAGCAGGTTCGCGTTTGGGCGTATTTGCCTCCGTTTTCTTTTCCTTAGGTTGCTGCGCTGTTTTCTTTGGTGTTTCCTTAGTTGGCGCAGGCTTTTGCTTGTTGGCTGCAGGTTCTGATTGAGCCTTAGCGATAGCAGCTCTTTTTTCTTCTTTCTCTTTGCGTTCAGCTACAGGGCTACGGCGTGCGTGGCTGCGATAAGGTTTCTTTTCTGCAGGACGTTCTGCCGGAGCTGCTGTGTCTGCTGTTGTTTGTGCTTCCTGTACTGGTGTTTCGATTTCGTCCAATTGTGGCACGGTGAAGTATTCCTCTGCTTCCATCGCAGTACGCTTAGCTTTTGCGTCGAATACACTTTCTACAAACGCAGGTTCGCGGTTCATCTTCGTCAGTGCTTCGCGTGCAGCCAACTGTTGACTTTCTTTCTTCGAGTAACCCTTGCCTTCGCCTGCCACGATACCTTCTATATTAATAGTGGTATGAAAGACTGGACTGCCCGATTTGTCGAGTGTAGAATCTGAGAGCAGGAATTCCACCTGCATCTTGTTCTTCTGACTCCATTCCAGCAATTTGCTCTTGAAGTTCACTTCTTTATTAGCCACCCCATCGATGTCGAGCAGTTTGCCTATGATACGATGTTCGATGAACCACTTGCAGCAAGCATAGCCACGGTCCAGATATGCGGCGCCCATCAGCGCTTCAAATGCATTGCCGCCTATATAACTATTGTGTCCACGATTTTGCGTGGGGGCTTGGATCAGCGCTTCTATGCCTAATTCTTTGGCCAGTTTGTTGAGCGAAGCGCGCTGCACGATCTTGCTTCGTGTGTTGGTCAAGAACCCTTCGTGCTTGCGGTCGTAGCGATGGTAAACAATATCGCTGACTACGGCTTCGAGGATAGCATCTCCCAGAAATTCCAAGCGTTCGTTGTTGAACGAGCGTCCCTTGCGGTTGCGATAGGCATGGGATTTGTGGGCGAGTGCAATGCGATAAACTTCCAGGCTATGGGGATAGAAACCGAATATGCCGTACAAAGCCTTGCGCAGCTCCTTGTTTTTGCTAAACACGAGTCTCGCACGGTCTATTAGATTTGAGATTATCATAATAATATATAAGTAAAGAAATAACTTGCCTGCAATCTTGCGCAATAGGTTTGGGGCACAAGATTGCAGGTCGTTTATGGTGTATTGCGTACCTATTCAGGCACAGACTTTATGGGTCGCTGATAATTCCCGGTGTGGGATTATGCCTCGTACTTCTTCATTATACAGCACGCATTGTGACCGCCGAAGCCGAAGGTGTTGCTCAGTGCAGCACGGATGGGGCGTTCTTGTGCTTGGTTGAAGGTAAAGTTGAGGTTGTAGTCGATGTTTTCGTCGTTGTCGCCTTCTTCGTGGTTGATCGTAGGAGGTACGATATCATTCTGCACTGCCAAGCAGCAGAAGAGTGCTTCCACTGCACCAGCTGCGCCGAGAAGGTGGCCAGTCATAGACTTAGTCGAACTAATATTGAGCTTGTAGGCGTGTTCGCCAAAGAGCTTGGTGATAGCCTTGACTTCAGAAACGTCACCCACAGGCGTAGAAGTGCCATGCACATTGATATAGTCGATATCTTCGGGCTTCATGCCAGCATCTTCCAGAGCATTGCTCATCACCAGGTGAGCACCGAGGCCCTCGGGGTGAGATGCTGTGATGTGGTGAGCATCTGCAGACATACCTACACCTGCCAATTCGCAATAGATGTGAGCACCGCGTGCCTTGGCATGTTCCAATTCTTCCAAAATCAATACACCTGCGCCTTCGCCCATGATGAATCCGTCGCGACTAGCGCTGAAGGGGCGGCTGGCACGTGTTGGGTCGTCGTTGCGGGTAGAGAGGGCGTGCATCGCATTGAAACCACCCACGCCACCTTCGCAGATAGCGGCTTCAGCACCACCTGTCACCATCACATTAGCCTTGCCCAAGCGGATCAGGTTGAACGCGTCGGCGATAGCGTTATACGGTTTTTGTCTACGGTCTCAAGGTCCATGCCGCTATCCTTTACTGCTTCCATTGCAGCGACTACTGCAAATTGTTCGTAAAGGTCCATTTTGCGTACTTCCTTACGGTCGATGAAATCTGTCGCTTTGAAATTTTTCACTTCGCAAGCAAACTGAGTCTTGAAGTTTGTTGCGTCGAAGTAGGTGATAGGGCCAGCACCGCTGACACCTTTTTTGATATTTTCCCAAGTTTCAGGCACAGTGTTTCCCACTGGGGTCAATGCGCCAAGACCTGTTACTACAACTCTTTTTAATTCCATAATTTCGTTTTTAATAGGGATTTAAATTCGGTCACTAAGTACAGGTGGGTTCTAAAAACTCCTTTTTCTCATTGTGTGTACCAGTCTGCCCCGTGGGCGTATCACACGTTTTTAGAACCTACCTCCTAAGTGTTGGTGGCCTGATATCGGATGTGTAGTATGAATGTTTTAAGGCATTACGTCCGATCCACCCCTGTTGAAAAATGAGAAATTGCGAATTTGCAAATTCGGAAATGCAACGAACGGGAGCGTTCTGTCAGCATCTACAAACTTGCAAATCCGCAAGGGTTACTTTGTTACTTGTGGTACCAAAGAACTGTGTGTTGAGTTATTATGCGTTAGCTTCGATGTAAGCGATAGCATCACCAACAGTAGAGATCTTTTCAGCTTGATCATCGGGAATAGAGATACCGAATTCCTTTTCGAATTCCATGATCAATTCTACAGTATCCAAAGAATCTGCACCGAGGTCGTTAGCGAAGCTTGCTTCGTTCTTTACTTCTGCTTCATCTACACTGAGTTTGTCTACGATAATAGCTTTTACTTTTGCTGCAATTTCAGACATAGTACTTGTTTTTAGATTAATAATGTTACTTATTTTCTGCCTGCAAAAATATATCTTTATATTTAGATAGACAAGAATTTAAGGCGAAAAATGCACAGAATGGTGCACAACGTGCCAAAATATGTGCATAAAATGGACTTTTTGAGCAAAAAACGTAGGTTGATTTTCTGACAAAGGGCGTGCTGGGGTTGTCTGAAATTGTGGCGAAATGCGTAGCAAGGATTTTTGATTTGAGGGTAGGGCGTGACTGCAAAAAATGCGAAAAATTTTGACAAATGCATTTGATGAAATAGAAGACGCAGTTTATACCACACTTAGCCTTGTCGGAAAAAAGTAAGGCTTTGTTGAAAAAAAGTCTAATGTTTTTTGAAAAAGGTCTAACCTTTTTTTCACAAACCCTAGACTTTTTTTATTTTTCCGTACCCGATTTTTTTGTAAATAAACCCCACTTTTTCACGAAAAAGCTATAAAAACCCTAGGTTTTTTCAATTTTTGTGCAAAAAACTGCGGATTTTAACCTCGCGAGAATCGCGTATTTACGACCAAAGGTCGGGGTGAATGATTCTGAGCGATTCTCGTGCTCCGAAAATGCGAAAAATTTTGACAAATATGGGGGCTTGTAAGAAACATATGGATACAAAAAAAGTGGCAGCGCATGGCTGCCACGATGTATGGGGTGCGATGTGGATCATTTGCTGGTGTCGACTGTGCGAAAGACGTGCTTGCCATAGTTGACCCCCTTCAGGCGATAGTAGTCGGCCTCGCCTTGCAGACGCTGCTCGAAGTCCTTGTAATCGCGCAGCGATTGTGGCGTCCATCCTGCCTCGGCCACAGCAGCCAAGCGGGGCAGCATCAGATATTGCATGTGGTCGGCCGATACGACCCACTCGGTCCAAAAGTTGGCTTGCACGCCCAAATATTTCGACTGCAATTCGGTGGGGATATTCTTCATCGGTACATAGTTGTACACAGCTTCGACCGTCTCCGTGCCATAACCTTGCGAATGGGGCTCGGTGGGCAGATTGGACTGCTTGCGGTTGATATAGTAGGGGATCTGTGGCGTCAGAATCGTATGGAAACCGCGCTCAGCAGCATCCTTGGCAGCACCATCCGCACCGATCCATGCCATGATGGTGATGTCCTGACCCAGTGACTTAGTATTGCCGTGCAACACTTCGTTCCAGAAAATCAGTTTGCGCTGCTTGTCGGCAGGTTTTGCGGCGATATGCTCCTTCAGTTGCTTGTAGAAATTGATTTGCAAGTCGCGATAATTGTTTGACCCCAGTTGTTTCAGAAGCGCCTGGCAGTCGGCATTGTGCTCCCACTTGTGCGTGGGACATTCGTCGCCGCCCAGGTGGATGTATTGGTAGGGGAAGAGATCGGTCAGTTCGTCGATCACGTCCTTGGCAAACTGTACAGCCCCCGGATTTGAGACATTGATGACATCTGCCGACACGCCCTGCCACAACCACACCTCATGTTTGGCTTCGGGGTCGCATGCCAGAAATTCGGGATAGGACGCCACGGCTGCTTGCGAATGGCCAGGGATGTCTACCTCGGGGATGATTTCGATGAAGCGTTCCTTGGCATAAGCTACGATTTCGCGCACGTCTGCTTTGGTGTAGTAGCCGCCGTATCTGATGCCGTCGGGTTTCACGTCGCCCCAAGCACAAACCTTGCTGTCGCGCCATGCGCCCACCTCTGTCAGACGGGGATATTTCTTGATCTCAATGCGCCAGCCCTGGTCCTCGGTCAGGTGCCAGTGGAAACGGTTCATCTTGTAGGCGGCCATGACGTCGAGCACTTTTTTGATTTCTGCTTTGCCATAGAAGTGGCGGCCTTCGTCGAGCATGAACCCACGCCAACCGAATCGGGGACAGTCGTCGATTTCGATCACGGGGATGCGCCATTCGCTCACGTTGGCATCCTTCACCCCAGCCATGACGTTGGCGGGGAGCAGCTGCTTGAGTGTCTGCAGAGCGTAGAAAAATCCAGCAGGTTGGGCAGCGGTGATATTAATCGCCTCGGTGCTGACGCTCAGTTTATAGGCTTCGTCGCCAAGTGCTTTGTCTGTGTGCAGGATGATGCGGCGAGTATCGCTTTTGCAGCATCCCATGCCTTTGGCGCAGGGCGTATTTCTGTAGATGCAAGTCTTCACCTTCACACCAGTAGTCTTCTTCACTTCGTCGGCAAATCGTGTGACCACCGCTTTCACCTCTTTGCTCTCGCCACTGGGATAGCAGAGCGCCACTTTCTTTTGCATTACAAAATAGCCGTTGTCCACACGCATTTGTGCGGGTTGAGGAATCAGTGCCACCTGTTGTGCTGACACCAGGGAGCATGCTGCGCAGAGCAGTGCGAGCAGGAAATGCTTTATTCTCATATATAATATATAATAGGTGTTTGTTGCTTTTGCAAAAGTAGCACATTTATTCTGCCGCACCAAGGACGGGGGATATGAAACTGCTTGCCGAGCGGCAGACATATGCTTTTGGGGCACTGAGATTAGGCAAAATGTGACCCTTCCCTTCGCTTGACGACTGGAGACAAAAGATACCGACCGGCAGTTCAAGCCCATTTTGTGGGACATAGACCGTCGGTCGGTAGATAGGTGTAGTACAGGACGTGAGCCGTACCTATACGTCAAATATGCTTGGCTTTGTCAGCCTCTTAACTTAGTCAATGAGGCCTCTGTTTTTGAGCAGCGCTTGAGGATTGGGTTCTGCTCCGCGGAAACGACGGTACAATTCCATAGGTTCTTCGCTGCCGCCCATTTCCAGAATATTCTTGCGGAAACTCATACCAGTTTCTTTGTCAAATACGCCCTTTTCCTTGAAAGCTTCGTAACCATCGGCATCCAATACTTCGGCCCAGAGGTAACTGTAGTAACCCACGGCATAGCCGCCGCTGAAGACGTGGTTGAAGAAAGGACCACGATAGCGGAAGGTGATTTGTGGGATGAGGCCGATCTTTTCTGCTACAGACTTTTCGAATGCTGCTGCGTCGAAGTTGCTATAGTCTTCCACCATGTGGAATTCCATATCGAGCAATGCTGCGGCTACCAGTTCCACAGTTTCGAAGCCCGAGTTGAACGAACCAGCTGCTTGCATCTTGGCAATGAGTTCGTCGGGGATAGTATCGCCTGTTTCATAGTGGTGAGCATACATTTTCAACACTTCGGGTTCGATAGCCCAGTGCTCCATAATCTGCGAGGGCAATTCCACAAAGTCGCGTGCTACGTTAGTACCATTGACCGAAGGATATTTAGCCATAGTGAGCATGCCATGCAGTGCGTGACCAAATTCGTGGAACAGTGTGCGTGTTTCGTCAATGTTGAGTAGCGAGGGAGTATTGCCTGCAGGACGTGTGAAGTTGCACACATTCACGATCATCGGACGTTGGTTTTCGCCTGCTACGTTTGTAGCTTCCACGATGTTGTTCATCCATGCGCCAGCACGCTTTGTAGCGCGTGGGAAGTAGTCTGTGTAGAACAAAGCCAGGTGTGAACTGTCGGTATCGGTTACTTCAAATACTTTTACTTCGGGGTGATAGATATCGATGCCTTCCACTTCTTTGAAGTTGACACCAAAAAGTTTGTTGGCTACCATAAACGAGCCTTTTCTCACGTTGTCGAGCGAGAAGTAGGGCTTCAGTTCATTTTCGTTGAGGGCATATTTCTTCTGGCGCAACTTTTCGGTGTAGTACCACCAGTCCCATGCTTCGAGTTTGAAGTTTCCGCCTTCTTCGTCGATCATCTTTTGCAATTCAGCAGCTTCTTCTTTCGCCTTGGGCAATGCTGCATTCCAGATAGTCATCAGCAGATCGTAGGCTGCTTTGGGAGTGCCCGCCATCTTGTCCTCCAATTGATAGTCGGCAAAACTATTGAAGCCAAAGAGCTTTGCCTTTTCTTGACGGAGTTTCAGGATTTTTGCAATCAGTGCCTTGTTGTCGTTGGCATTATTATTGTCGCCACGATTGATGTAGCCCAGGTACATCTGCTTTCTCAGGTCGCGATTTTCTGCATACTGCATGAATGGCGTCCAGCTTGGCTTTTGCAGTGTGAATACCCACCCGTCTTTGCCTCTGTTTTGTGCTTCTTCCTTGGCAGCTTGCACGCTACCTTCGGGCAGACCAGCCAGATCTTTTTCGTTAGTGATGTGGAGTTCGAAAGCGTTGGTTTCTGCAAGCGAATTGTCGCCAAATTGGATGCTGGCCATCGACAGTTCCTTCTCGATCTCCATGAATTTCTTTTTGTCCTCTGAGCTGAGCAAGGCACCGCCTCTGACGAACTTTCTGTAGTATTTGTCCAATACCATTTCCTGTTCGCGTGTCAAGTTCATCTGAGCTTTGTTGTCATACACTTGCTTGATGCGTTCGAAGAGTTTTTCGTTCATCGTCATATACGCACCATGTTCTGTCATCAAGGGCATGATTTTCTTCTCAGTCTCTTTCATTACTTCGTCAGCGTCGGTCTCGTTCAGATTGAAGAAGATGCCCGATACTTTTGACAGCAACTTGCCGCTTTGTTCCAAAGCACCGATGGTGTTGTCGAACGTGGGCGCTTCAGTGATATTCGCAATCGAGTCAATCTCTGCCTTCTGTTGCTCAAATGCTGCCATGAATGCTGCTTCATATTCTCCCGATTCGTACTTAGAAAACTCAGGTGCACCAAATGGCAACGCTGAATCCTGCATCAGTCGACCGCCGCCGGCAGAATCGCACGCCGCCAGCGCTGTGGTCATAGCTAAACCTAAAATTACTCTTTTCATACTTTATTATATTTATTATGTTTTTTCATAAAGATGCTTTCTTCTGCAAAATAAATAAAAGCCGCTCAATCTGCCAAATATTTGACGAATGATATTTGCTGGGATACGCTTCTCAATAGTGATCTGTTTTGTATCAATGTATCAGTGTAGATCTCTTATCCTTTGCCTTGCACCAATTAGGTAAAAGAAAATTGGCACACCATTTGATGGAATGCCAATTTTATGTAGGATGTTTTGCTCTAAATGAGCAGGCGTTATTTCACAATATATTTGCGAGTCATGCCAGCTTGACGTACGACATAAATACCAGCGGGCAATTGTTGCAATGCGCGGTTGCTCTTGAACGCGCCTACGCGGCGACCATCCATAGTGAAGACTTCTGCCCATCCGCTCACTACTGGTGCAGCGGTGATGCCTTCTACGATAGACTTCAAGTTGATCTTTTTACTTTCGCTCCATTCTGATTCGCCTTCCTTGTTGACAGCTTTCACGCGATATTCGTAGCGATTTGCGGTGAGGTCGGTGAAGGTGTACGAGGTTTCTGTAATACCCTCGAAGGTCTGAGTTTTGCTGTCGTTTCCGCCTTCTTCGAAGTCGGCAGTAGTAAACTTACCATTGTATACGGTCATGTCTTCGATGTAAGCACGTGCGCTGGGCTTCAAGCTTACCTTAAAGTCGGAGGTGATGCCTTCGAAATGGAGCACGTAAGACTTGCCTTCCAAATTCACGCTTTGTTGTGCAAGCACTGCGCCGCTGGCGTCAACCACCTCAACGGTAGCACCGATTGAAGTCAAAGTGCCGTAGTTGCTATGTGTAAACTTGACAGTCGCAACACCAGCCTCGGGAGCCTTGAGCAAAGGTGTGGTGAGCACACCATTGAAGCGTTGAGAACCTAACTTAAGGCGTGAGGGGCTATCATAAAGGCGTGAACCGCTCCAGCCTGGTTGCAAGGTGTAATCATCAATCATGCTTGAGATGTCCATAGCGCCATCGCCGCCGTCCTGTGTACCCATACAGAGTTCGAAAGACTCTGTGATGAGGGCGTTTTCTTCGGGCAAGACATCAGCCAGTTCGCGCAACTCTACGGTATAGCTGCTTGCCTTTTCTACTGCTTCCCAGTTGATAGTAAAGGCGTTTTCAGAAACATTAGTCTCTGCCAAAACCACGGGAGCTTCGGGGCGTTCACCACCCATAAAGGAGAATGTGATCAAGCCATCCTTGCTTTCTTTGATATTTTCGATAGGTTTGTGCATCAACTTGCTGCCATCGATATTCGAATTGAAGAGCTTTGCAGCAGGCTTGCTTTTGTCGGTCAATTGTGTGTTGCCAGAAACGCCAGGGAAGGGGTCGCCCGACAATTCATAGTCCGATGTGTAACCAGAACCAGCACCATACGAATTGTCCGCAGGAATAATGGTCATACGTTGGTGGCTGGGATCAATATTCACCGTGTTGTCTGCCCAGTCTTTAGCTCTGTAGTCGACGTGAGTAATCAGCATACCATGACCCTTAGAGTACTTGTCCCAAGATCTTTGTTGGCGGTTTTCCAAGAGGTAGTATTCGTTTCTGTAGCCGTCGTTATATATAATATATGCCTCGGGTGCTTCGGTGATAGGCTTCATCTCTGACACCACAGTAGCGGCATTGAGTTCTACTGGTTCGAGCCAGCCTGCCAATATACGTTCGTGTGCAGTGTAGGGTACGGGACAACGCGAATCATTGTTGTACGAACCAGCGTCCATTACACTCCATACATTCAAACCCCAACCGCCGCCGTATTGCACGTCGTAGAAGTCGGGGATGCCCAGACAGTGAGTGTACTCGTGAATCATTGTACCGATACCGGTCAAGTCTGATGAGTAGGGTGATTGAAGTTCGCTACCGATAGCGTAGGTGTTGACGTACACGCCGTCGAGTTTTACCTTTTGGCGTACATCTGAGTATTGCAAGTAGAATTGGTGTGGCCAGATGGTACTGCTCTCTGCCCCAGTGTGCTGACCAGGACCAGCATAGATCACATACACTTGATCTACTTCGCCATCATTGTTCCAGTCGTATTGAGAGAAATCGATTTCAGCATCTACGCCTAGGATGGCTTCCTTGACCAAACTGCCGGCATGAATGTCGATATCCGAGTCGCTGTTGTCTTGTCCGTAGTAAGAGTAGTCGTACTTCAATTGTACTGGACCTGCTACGTCGAACTGGAGGTCAAATTTGCCGTAACTTTGATCCTTGAAATAATCATTCACACTACCGATGTGGCCATGGTGGTCGTAGCCAGGCTTGTTCATCATATCGTTAAACTCTGCCTGGGTACCTGCAGCGCTCATTGCTCTGTTTTTGAATTGTACCAAGATCACGAGACCGCGCTTAGTACCTTCAAACTTCGCCTTGTTGGGTGTTGGCTGTTGTGCCATCTGCTTTGCACGCTGAGCGTTGAGTGTCGCTTTCGCCTCGTTGTGTATTTTGGTCAACGATGTGAGTACAGCAGTCTTCTTGTTGTCTACGAAAGATTGTTCCTCTGCGCCGCGCTTTTCCACATCGTGTGCGATCACCGCTGTGGGCACAAGTACGTCATTCAATACCTCGGCATAGCAGTAGAAGCCGTTTTGATTTTTTACCACGGGCATACCGTCGAGCGTAGACATGAAGTGGAAGCACTCATCACCGCGCAATCGCAACGTGATAGTAGTTCCATCGGCCTGCTTGAAGGTGCGTGGGCGTGGGTCGGCAGGAATGGCCAACAACGCTGCGGCTGTGGTCCACAATGCCAATACTAGGGTAAAGATTCTTTTCATTTTTTTATTTTTAGTTTAGGTCTTTTTTCAATATATATGGCGAGCGGTATGATATGTTTGCTTCCGAAATCACATAATACGATTGTAGTGTGTACAGTATCTAGGATATACGCTATACCGCCTGCCTTGTGATTTATTGCACCTTGCTTCCTGGCAACACTTCGCGGTCTGTAGTCATCACGCTCAGGGTACCATCAGCATTTACTGCAGAGAGTATCATGCCTTCGCTTACCAATCCGTCCTTGAACTTACGTGGAGGGAAATTAGCAACGAAGCAGACTTGCTTGCCTACTAATTGTTCGGGCTCGTAGTGCTGTGCTATGCCCGATACGATGGTGCGATTTTCCAAGCCGTCGGCAATTTGGAATTTCAGTAGCTTCTTCATCTTGGGGACACGCTCGCATGCCAACACGGTGCCGACGCGCAGATCCAACTTCAAGAAATTGTCGAAATCTGTGTCTGGTAAAATTTCTTCTGCGCGATAGTTTGCAGCTTCATTCGCCTTCTTGATATCTTCAAGTCTTTGCATTTGTGCAGCGATCGCCTCATCCTCTATCTTTTCAAAGAGCAACGCAGGCTCAGCCAACTGATGGTCGGCAGGGAGCAAATCCATGCGGCCAAGATCTTCCCATGTCAGTGTACCGAGGTTAAGCATCTGACGCAATTGAGCAGACGAGAAGGGGAGGAATGCTTCGAATGCGATAGCCAGATTGGCGGCCATTTGCAACGATACGTTGATGATTGTCTTCACGCGTTCGGGGTCTGTCTTCACCACCTTCCATGGTTCGCTGTCGGCCAAGTATTTGTTGCCGATACGTGCCATGTTCATGGTTTCCTTCAAAGCGTCGCGGAAACGGTAACCGTCGAGCAATGATTCCACCTTAGCCTTGATGTTGCGGAACTCGTCAATAGTTTCCTGATCGAAGGCAGTGAGTTCACCGCATTGGGGTACGACGCCATTATAATACTTCTTGGTCAATTGCAGTGCACGGTTGACGAAATTACCATATACTGCTACCAACTCGTTGTTATTGCGCGCTTGGAAATCAGCCCAGGTGAAATTGTTGTCCTTAGTCTCAGGCGCATTGGCAGTAAGGACATAGCGGAGCACGTCCTGCTTTCCTGGGAAATCTACCAGGTATTCGTGCAACCATACGGCCCAGTTGCGTGACGTAGAAATCTTGTCGTCTTCCAGATTGAGGAATTCGTTTGAAGGTACGTTGTCTGGTAGGATATATGAACCTTCTGCTTTGAGCATAGTGGGGAATACGATGCAGTGGAATACGATATTATCCTTGCCGATGAAGTGTACGAGTTTGGTATCCTCGCTCTTCCACCACTTCTCCCAATCATTGGGGAGCAACTCCTTGGTATTTGAAATGTAGCCGATTGGTGCGTCAAACCATACGTAGAGTACTTTGCCCTCGGCGCCTTCTACAGGCACGGGGATACCCCAGTTTAAGTCGCGTGTTACGGCACGTGGGCGCAATCCTAAGTCCAGCCAACTCTTGCATTGACCATATACGTTGGGACGCCATTCTTTGTGCTCTTCCAATATCCACTTTTCGAGCCATCCTTGATAGTCGTTGAGTGGCAAGTACCAGTGGCTTGTCGGGCGCTTCACCAGTGTGTTGCCGGTAGCAGCGTTGTAGGGGTTGATCAACTCTTCTGGAGAAAGGGTCGAACCGCATTTTTCGCATTGGTCGCCGTATGCGTCGGCAGCGTGACATCGTGGACACTCGCCCTTGATGTTGCGGTCTGTCAGGAATTCTTGTGCTTCTTCGTCGTAGAATTGTTCAGATTCGAGTTCGACAAATTTGCCTGTATCGTAGAGTTTGCGGAAAAAGTCAGAAGCATGTTTCTTGTGCGTGTCGGATGTGGTGCGTGAGTATACATCAAACGAGATGCCAAATTCGGCAAATGAGTCCTTGATCAGGTTGTGATAGCGGTCCACCACTTCTTGTACGGTGATGCCTTCCTTCTTTGCGCGAATGGTCACGGGTACGCCGTGCTCGTCCGAACCACCGATGAAGAGTACCTCTTCGCCTTTCAAGCGGAGGTAGCGCACGTAGATATCTGCGGGGACATATACGCCTGCCAAGTGCCCAATGTGAATACCTCCGTTGGCATAGGGCAAAGCGGAGGTAACAAGGGTTCTGTTGAATTTCTTTTCCATAATATATTGTTTGTTTTGTTGACAAATGAATAGTTTAGAAATGTCTTTGCTCTGACAAAGTGCGCCCATTAGTAAGCAGAACGTAGATAAGCCAAAGCACTCCTTTCCAACTTGCAAAGATACGCTTTTCTTTCGAGATAGTAAGTTTTATACACATTTTTTGATTTCTGATACTACGAAAGTGTGCGAGAAACACCTGCCGCACCGCATCCGTTGGCACAGGCCGCCAGTGGCGCAGATGGGATGAAATTTGATCGGGGAGAGATGCCGATTTCACAAACCAAGATCTTTTTGAAATTTCGCGACGTCTTGTTGAAAAAAGGTTTAGGTTTTTTTGAAAAAGATTAAGGCTTTTTTCTACGCCCCTTTATATATAAAAAAGACCTTTGCTCGTGCGAATGACGAACAAAGGTCTTGTGCCTGTTATGCCGGTGCAGTGATTATGCGTAGCGTACTATTACAATGGGAAAGCTATACCTACGTTTACGCTGCTGTTGGTGTGATCCAGCGGGATGAATTGTTTTGAAACTTTGCTGATGATGCGATCTGCGCC
Source organism: Prevotellaceae bacterium (assembly GCA_021153165.1). Taxonomy (GTDB): domain Bacteria; phylum Bacteroidota; class Bacteroidia; order Bacteroidales; family Bacteroidaceae; genus Alloprevotella. Next base: position 19,149 of record JAGKTZ010000003.1, on the reverse strand, counting down.
GACGTAGAAGTTGAAGTGTTTAGCCTTTAGGCTTATCGCGCCGCCGTAGGTAAATCCTGTGTTAGAGTAGGCGCAGTTGGCCGAGAGTTCGAACCATTTTACAGGACGAATATTTGCTGCGAACATACCTTGGTGCCATGTGTAGAGGCCGTCTATGCGACTGGTGTAGAGCAGACCAAAGCGCAGTTTGTCGTAGGTTGGTAGAGCGTATTCTACACCTGCGTTGATCGTGGGTGTGATGTTTTGTGTCAAGGTAACTTCTCCCTCGTCTGTGTATTCGATCAGTTCTTCCAGGTCGTCTGCGATTTGGTCAAATTCGTCCTCGATATTATTGCCTGTGCCACTGTTGCCAACTTTGATGTCTTCGAAGCCGTCAAAGGTAAATTCCTTTTTGAACGTGCCCTTGAGTGGCTTCCACTTTATCATACCCAAATCTGTGACGCCAGCACTCAATGTGAGGTGCTGGGTAGGCTTGTAGGTCACACCAAGGTCAACGGCGAGACCCATACCTGCTGGTGTGTAGCCCAGATAACCAAAATGCATCTGTGCGTCGGTCTGAATTTGCCATTTGTCCTGGTTCAGTGTCGCTTTGAATTGGTTGGCGCTGATGTCGGCAAATGCTACGCCGAGCAAGAATTTAGCTTTTGCACCGATGCGTACTTTCTGGCCGATATTGTGGGCATGTCCGAGGGCGAATTCCAGGTAGTTTTGCGAGCGACCGCCGAATCGGCTCAAATCATATTCTTCTTTTGCACCGGTGGTCTTAGCAAATTCAAAGAGTTCGTAGGGTAAGGCTACGTTGGTGTTTGAACGTAGGTTTGCTTCAATCAAGTTTGTGCCGCCAAACGCTTTGAAACCTACAGACAGCAGGTTGAAGTTGACATAAGCATCCACGCGATTGTTTTTGTGCAATTTGTTTAGGAATTCCTCTGCATTCACAGTGGGATTCATAAACGTTGTATATTTGTAGTCAGGGTTATCTTTCAGTTCGTAGATAAAGTCTTTTGCGCCGATGTTACCTGTAGTTCCTACATTGATATTGCCTGTCAGGATTGAAAGGTAGGGATCTTCCAGTAGGGCTGGGTTCATTTGATGGCGGAAAAGTGAATTTTCCATGAAGTAACTGGTGCGCAATTCTTGGGCATATGTGGGGAGTGTCAGAGCAATTGCTAACGCTGTGGTAAAAAGTCTTATGATTCGTTTCATAGTTTTTGATATATGAGGCTCACATGCTGTGATAAAAACTATTCGTCGAGTTTCTACGAAGTGTTGTGAGCAGGGTGTGACAATAGGGAGTGTTGGTGTCATCCGAGGCGTTGGTCCTTCAACGTTTGATTTGTGTCTACGACAAGTCAGGACTGCTTCGGATGGGGATAATGTTTAGCCTTAGTTGAAGTTGGCAATGATTTGTCCCTTAAGTTTCAAGCGCAAGTCTTGCACTTGCAGATATTGTGTCGCTTTGAGTGAGCGTGGCACTTCGCTATCTGCTGACTCTGTCTTGAATTCGAATGTCAAATGATCTACCTTGTGTAGCAATGCGGGGTCGGATAGTGTGATATCTATCAACACCTCTGTTTCCACCACGTTGGTGCCGTCGGATGCCGGTACTTGTATGGTGTTGATGTTGATACCTTCGACGGGGTTGCCCTGAGCGTCGACGGGTACGGCAGTACCTGTGATGTTCATTGGTACAGTGCTAAGGATTTTTCCGGTCACTTGTAGGCCTTCAGCCTGGAAATCTTTCAAGTCTTCGCCGAAGGATTCTGTGCTTTCCTTGAGGATGAGGCACACGCCGCTCTTGAATTCGAAGGGCACGAATACTGAGTATGCCAAGTCGGCGTGATAGTCGTGTCCCAAGTGGATGGTGTACTCCTGGCTTTGGTCTACGTGTATTTTGCCGTCGGCAATATTGACTTCGACATAGTCGGGTACTTTTTCGATCAAAGAAGAGAGGTTGGGTATCTTCAGCCATTCGCCAGCAGGTTCACCCTCGATAGTTGGATCATAGGGTTTGTCACCTTGGTGGAAGTATATCAAGTCGTGCTGGCCACCTTTCAGGATGACTTCATCTTTGTCTGCGGGAATAGTCACAGTCTTAGTGAAACTGTCGTCTCCATCTCGCACTGCTCGGAGTTCGCCGCTGAAGTCCAGAGTCAGTGGAATGTTGGTCAAGTCGGCGTCAAATTTCAATGTAGGGTTGCTTACGTTGATGCTGACCCTTTCGTCTTGCAAGAAGTCGGGCAGATTGTCGGCGATGTTGATTTTTTCTGTGATGGGGTCGATATGTGGATTGAATTTGCCAGTGACTTTTTCGATTTCCACCTTATTCTTGTTGTTCGAAGCGTCAGATGTGATGGTGATGTCCAATTCCACGTCGATATAGTCCTCGTGGCTCATTGTGAAGTTGCGGGTTGCTGCAAAGGTGAAGTCGCCCGACATCTTGATGATGTTTTTCTCTGTGGGCAAGGTCAATTCCTGGTTGTTGATGACGCCATCTTTGCCAAGATTCAAGTGGTCTACGACGATGTCGCAGAAGGAACCTTGTTCGGGGTTGTCCAATCGTGGGATTGTGATGACGTTGTCTTTGAATGTGCCGTGCTCTACGCTCTTGATGACCAGGTATTCTGGCATAGTGATTTGCAGATTTTCGATTGTGCTGAGCGCAAAGCCCAATGACTTGGGTTCGATGAGCTTCAAGTCCAGACGAATGTGTGTGCCCTCCACGGGGAATACCTTCGAGATATGTGTAATATCCTTTTGTATATCTTTCACGTGGAAGTCGAACTTGTCCGTTTCGCCCTCGCCATGTTCTTTGACGCAGAAACCTGTGGTCACAGGCACCGACATTTCGTCGGGTATACCCATCTCGTCCAGTATGTCGTCGAAGGTCACTACGCGTTGGTGTGTGCTCAGTGTAGCGGCGTCGATCTCGGCGCTCACGTCAGCGATGTGAAATTCTGTGCTTGTCGTACCTTCTTCTACCAAGTAGTAGGTGTTGTTTTGGTCCAATTTGATGGTGTTGTCCACCTGCAAGATGTCTTTCACCAAGAACTTTCCTGTAGAGCCGACCTTCAGTGTCAGACCTTCTGCGCCGAGGCCCATAGTCAGGTCTATGTCTTCGCTAAAGTCGTAGTTGCTGTCAATACATGAAGTGCCCAAGAATCCTGCTGACAAAATCAGTAGAGTTGGGATTGTTTTCTTAGGGTTGAGAGTCATTTTCATGGTATTTTGTATTTTGATTGTTATTACAGAGATGAATAGCTCTATGATAGCGACAAATGTAAACATTTATTTTTTATTTGAAAGGTTTTTTAGAAAGAAGATGTTTTTTTTAACATTTTGTTGATCGAAAAGGTGTTCGTGTAGATTTATTTCATTGATTTAGGGTAAAAAAGTCTTTTTTTGTATAGCTACGTTTTGTTGGTGTGCGTATTTTATGTTAGAAGGTGAGCAGCAGGTGCTATCTTTGTGTGTTTTGTATAGGATATAGATAGATTGGTCGATAAATTTTGGAAAAATAGTTGTATCTTTGTCGCCGTTTAGACCATTTTTGTAAAATTTTATTAAGGTTCTCTGGTCTGTATGTTTTTCTCCTGCAAAATTTGATCTTGTGCAAAAGCTAATTCTTCTTCGTTTTTTGTCGTATCTGTGCTCCTGTGGATCGCTGGTGTGGTAGAGGCTGTGGCACAGTTGGAAGAGGTGGCAGGGCGTGTGGACTATACGATAGATAGTCTTCAGGAAAAAGAACTGAGTTTGGAGGTTGATAATATTTCCTTTTTCAAGGACAACGAGTTTGGTGGCTCGGTGATGAAAGGCTACACCTTGCCAGGTTTGTGGATAGAACCAAAGTTGTCTTATCAACCCTTGTCAAACCTGAAAGTAGAAGCAGGGGTTCATGCCTTAATATATAGCGGAGCTTATCGTTATCCCACGTATGCGTATCATGACATTGCGGCGTGGAAAGGGCACCAGTTTCAACAGGGGGCTCATGTCCTGCCATGGTTTCGCGCACATCTGTCGATGAACAAGGTAAATTTGGTGTTAGGCAACTTGTATGGTGGCGCAAATCATGGGTTGTCCCTGCCTTTGTATAATCCTGAATTGGTGCTTACCGCCGATCCCGAATTTGGATTTCAAGTCTTGGCAGATACGCGTTTGTTGCATTTTGATGCATGGCTGAATTGGGAGAGTTTTATCTTCAAGGGCGACACACATCAGGAGGCTTTCGTTGTGGGTACTTCGTCAAAATTTCGCATCAATGCCGATACTTCGCATATACATGCCTTTATGACATTGCAAGGTGTGGCACAGCATCGTGGTGGCGAGCAGGATACAGCAATCAGTGTGCAGACATGGATGAATGGTGCTGTGGGCGCTGGGGTCAGGTGGAATGCTGACAAGCGGTGGTTGCAATATGTGCAAGCGCAGGCACAATTGTTGGGCTATTTCCAAGAGTCGGGTCGGATGTGGCCCTTTGCTGGTGGTAGCGGGATCTATGCCGAAGCAACAGCACGCTTTGCATACGGATTGCATCTGCGTTTAGGCTGGTTTCGCTCCAATCAGTTTATTTCCCTATTGGGCATCCCCTATTTCGGCAGTGTGTCGACCAAGAAGGAGGGTGCTTACTACACGGGTTGTCCTCAGACCCTCAACGTAGGACTAGACTATTCGCACACCTTTGCTAAGCGCTATACCTTTGGTGCAAAGGTCGAAACCTATTATCATCGCCCTGGCGCCATGCGTGATGCTCAGGGCGTATTGTCTTGGCCAAAGGCGGGACTCAATACCTCATTTGGCGTGTATCTGCGCATACGTCCACGCTTCGTCCTGGGGCGGTTTTGAGAAAGGGGTGATGGCAGAAAATGCGTGAAACCTGATGTCTTGAGGGACAGATGACCGATTGCAAAGTAGCGCTCTGGTGTGTGAAACAATTTGTTAAAAAGTGAAAATGTAGATTTGCATGTCTGGCGAAAAAAATGTATCTTTGGGATAAGAATGTGGGGAGATGTCCGAAATAGGCATCTCCCCATATTTTTTGTGATAATTTTAGGCTGTAAAAGTAACTTTTCTTGGTAAAATTTTGCGACGGCGCGTTGAAAAAAGGTTAGACCTTGTTGAAATTTTCTTAGACTTTTTTGAAACGAAAGAGCGGTTTGTGAAATTTTGTCTTATTCTCGTGTGATTTTTCCAAAGGAGAAGTCTGTAAAATGCTTAAAGATTCCTAAATAATCCTAAAAACCAGTGCCGTGGAACATAGTGCGCTTGTCCTTCGTCTTTGTTCTGGATTCAGTTTCCCTCAATAAAATTTAAGCAGCATTCTGTGTGTTTTTGCCCGGTGAGATGGCTTGCCTCCAGACTTTTGGGCATAAAAAAAGGGATACCGCCGTATCCCAACCTTGTTAACCTTAAATCTAATACTATGAAAAACACAATGCAAAAGTAGATGTTTTCTCGCATTTTGCAAGTGTTAAGTATGAAAATAATGTCGTTTGTGATGTTTTTTAACAAATATCGTGGCATTTTGCTATATCGGGATAGCAAAAGGTGGTATCAATTCTTCTTTTTCCCCTTGATAAGGGTTCTCAGTCTTAAAAGGCTGAGCTGATAGCACTTGAACAATTTGTAGGGGCGCAGGAATAGGAACGACGGATGCAGACGCAGTGACCACGGTAAGCGAGAAGGGCGCATCAGTGCAAGGTGCTCTGTCAGAAAGCATTCGCATTGTTGGTGCTCGGTGGGAGTGAGGGTCGACGCCGTCACGATCATTTCGCGGAAAATGCCTACGAATATGCGCCAGGCGTGCTCCTCGCACTGGCGTAGCAGTTCTTGGTCGGCATGGCGTTCCTCCAGCAATCGTCTCAGCAACGAGTTGGCACGTACGAAGTCTATGCGGCGCACGCTGAAATGGTGTGTGCACGATGCGCTGTGCTGGCGGTACAGATATTTCCCACTGCAAAATCCCACGGCACGACTATGAAACAGGTGCATGCGAGAGGTGACGTCGTCGCCATAAATGCGCAAACTCTCGTCGTAAGGCAGGCGCTGGTGCAGGTCTGTGCGAATGGCAAAATAGCCGTGTATGCGCCAGTTGATAGCTTGCAGACAAGCATCGCGACCACTCAGCGTGACCTGGGCACTTACTGGCGGTTCGGCTTCTCGCCATCCCGTGTCATCGAAGCGCTCCAGGCGAAACAAAAAGGTGTCGACTTCGGGATGCTGCAGATGGGCTTGCCAAGCAGATTCCAGTGCATCGGGCGACAACATATCGTCGGCGTCGAGCATCAAGGTGAATGTGCCCTGCGCCACCTGTAGTCCGACATTGCGTGCTACGGCTTGTCCGCTGTTCACCTCGGTCTGCATTACCTGGATGCGACTGTCGCGTGCGGCATATTGGTGCAATATCTGCTTTGATTCGTCTGTCGAGCAGTCGTCAATACATATCATTTGCCACTCGCCGCAGGTTTGCGACAAGACAGACTCGATACACTCGGCCACGTAGGCCTGGGCATTGTATACGGCGGTCAGTATGGTGAAACGCGGATTCATATTGAGCGAGGTTTAGGCTGTGGGACGTGATCGCCACAGTTTTTTTAATTGAATGAAACTAAAGAGCACCGAGATGCAACAGAGTGCGCCGCTGATACCATAGCGCAACCACGCCGATTCGAGCAGCATGCAGCACAGTACGCCCAGTAGCAAAATGCCTTGTGGAAGGAAAAGCAAAGCGCCTTGTCGGGTGAAGCGGAACTGGTATTTTTTGCGGTAGAACAGGGACAGTAGCAACAAGTCGGCGAGGTTGGCCAGCGACAAACCGATGCCTGCACCCAAGAGTCCGTAGTACCGGTAGCCCACGACTACGGCGGCAGCAAATACAACGTCGTAGAGCAATTCCATCACGAAATAAACGCGCGAATCGCCGTGTGCCAGCGACAGATAGGCTATGGGCGAGTAGATAGATTTGAAGTACATGAAAGGCAGCGCCGCCCACACCATCGGCATCACTGGCAAATATTCTGCACTATAGAGCAAGCGCACCACAAGCGGTAGGCTAATCGCCAAAATGATAAGGAAAGGTGCCATCAGCAGAGACAACACGTGGATTTGGCTATTCACCGTAAGATTTTGTCGTGATATATCCTGTGCCGCGGCAGACAGGCGTGGGAAATAGTCAGCATCCATGGCCACAAATATCATGCGGGCATAACTCACCGTTAGGGTCAGCCCTGCGGCATAAAGCCCTGCGGCATACAGACCGTTCTCCGAATTGACCACGGTGGCACGAATCAGCATTTCGGTGCCCGACCCCAAAATGCCTGCGCCGACATAGGCTGCCCCTAATTGGATGAGGGGACGCCCCGATCTAAGGACGCGGAAACGGAATGGGCTGATGTGGTAGGGAAACTGGCGGGTGGAAACGCGCAGATGTAGTAAAAAAGTGGCAAGGGTAGTGAGCAATAATACGGGGATAACGCCGCTGATGCCCCAGATGCTGTAAATGACCAAAGCAAAAAGCAAGGTGCATCCGGCGACAAGGGCCGAGGTCGACGCAATAGCTTTCAGGCGACTGGTGCCTCGTAGTATTGCTACTTCGCCGCTGGTCAGTGTGTTGAAGGCTACTGCTGGGGCCAAGGCGCAAATGGATAGGGCGTGCGAGGTGTCGTGAAAAAGCCACAAACTCAGAGCGGGGGAGAGGACGATCGTGACAATTGCGCCCAACAGAGCAGCCCAGAAAATCATGGTACGGATGATTTGGGACTGTAGTTTGAGTGCGCGCAAATTGCCTTGTTCGCAGAGCGGTGACAAGCGGCGTACGGCACTAAATCCAAGACCAAAATTCGTCGAGTTGCCGAGCAGGTCAATTGTCCTAAAATACAAATCCGCCAAACCCATACCCACGGGACCAATCAGTACGGCTGCGGCTTTGTTGCGTACGATTGAGATGAGAATGTTGAGGAACTGTACGCTCCCCAGTAGACCGGTGTATTTCAATATGTGGGAATAAGACAAGGCGGTGTGGTGTTTTGGGTATTAGACGTGGTGTGTCGTGTATAAATTGGGCGACCGCACGAGCTGAGCAAGTGACTTCTGCGAATTCTGCGAATTCTGCGTGAAAATATTATTCCGTGACTTCTGCGGATTCTGCGTGAAAATATTATTCCGCGTGAGCCTTTATGCCGAATTATTGTTTGGTTGCAACAGGTGTCTCTCATGCTTTGCTCAGTATCAAATGCTGGGCAGAGAGTGTCCGTTGATCTTGCGATAAAGGTCAAGCGCATAGACGTCCGTCATACCCGAAATGTAGTCGAGCACAGCCATGATGCGATCAGCCAAACGGGGTGCGTGCAGTTGGTATTGCGAAGAGACCTGTCCGAGTAGCAATTGGCTGTACGCCTTTTGGGGTTCGAGCACGGCATCGGTCATCAGTTCGAGCAAGGTGTAGATGATGTGGTAGCCGGCCAGGTCGATATCCGTCACCTCCTTGGATGAATAGATGCGGCTCTTGGCAACTTGCTCGCAGGTCTTATAGGCAGTCTTCAAGTGTTCGGGTAGATGCGAAATGAGTGACCCCTGGAATGTGCCTGCCAGGATTTCGGTCTCGTGAGTCATAAAAATATCCACGCAGGCGTTCTCCAACGAATTGATGACGCACGAACGGAGATACGCGATGCGGTCGCCGTTGTCCGTGCCTTCGGGGTAATTCTTGAGTAAGTCCTTTTGTGTCTCTTCGTCAAAGAAATTGAGCAACAAGGTCTGTGTTTCTTCGTTCGAGAGCAGACGCAACTTGAAAGCGTCCTCGATATCCATGATCTCGTAGCAGATATCGTCGGCAGCTTCGACCAGGTAGACGAAAGGATGTCTGACAGCGCGCAGCGCTCCATCTTCGAAAGTGTACGGGATGCCCAGTTCGTTGGCGATTTTGCGGTAGTCTTCTGTCTCGCTAGCAAAGAATCCGAACTTCGCCTTTTTGCCTGCGAGCGAGGATTCGTAAGGGTATTTCACTATAGAGGCGAGTGTGGAGTAGGTCATTACGAATCCGCCGCGGCGTCTGCCACCAAATTGATGCGTCAGCAGACGGAAAGTGTTGGCATTACCATCAAATCGGGTCAGGTCGGCCCATTCTTTTTCGCTCAGTTTGTCGCCATTCTCGCTCATGTACTCTGTCAGCATCTTACCCTTGCCTTCCGAGAAGAAGGTGCGGATGGCGCGCTCGCCGCTATGACCAAATGGCGGATTGCCCATATCGTGTGCCAGGCAGGCGGCGGATACGATGGCGCCCATGTCCTGCAGTCCTGCCGATGCCAGTTCGGGGTGGCGCAGGATAAGTTCGCGTGCCACGTCTGTACCAAGTGAGCGCCCCACGCTACTGACCTCGAGGCTATGTGTCAAGCGATTGTGTACAAAGATACTACCCGGCAAGGGGAATACCTGCGTCTTGTTTTGCATACGTCTGAAGGGCGCGGAGAATATCAAGCGGTCGAAATCGCGTTGAAACTCCGTGCGGCGCTCAGGGCTTTGGGTCGAACTGTCTTCCTTACCCAAGCGTTTATCTGAAATCAATCTTTTCCACTCCATCATAGGACTAAAATAATCATTTAAGCGACAAATTTAATGAAAGGCAGGTGAAAACGAAAGCGAAAGCCGCTTTTTCTTTGATTCGATAGCAATAATGTGCGTAGAAGCAGACTTTTTGCCTCGCTTCCCTTGGTAAAAAACAGCCCATATTGACTGTCTGAAAAAAAAGTAAGACCTTGTGAAAATTTCGCGACGTCTCGTTGAAAAAAAGTCTAAGGAAATTTAAAAAAGGTCTTGGTTTTTTTTAAGCCGTCTAAAACTGGTGTTTTGGGTGCGCTTCGTGTTTTTGCGGAAAAAAGGTTTTGAAAGCATCTAATATGGGGTGTGCTTTTGGTAGAGTGGTTTTTTTTGCTTAACTTTGCGCGGAATTATAATAATATATGTGCGCGCGATAACGGAGTGCTATCCCCTTCGTGCCGCAATAATCAAATAAAGAATGGAAAATAATCCTATTACACCAATAGAACAAGAAAACGAAATGGATCTTGCAAAAATATTTGTTTTTTGTAAGGAAATCTTTTTGCGTAAGTGGTATTGGTTTTTGTTGTCTGTTGTAGTTTGTCTGGCAGCAGGTTATTTTTACTATGAAATGCAACCCAGAGTATATCAACGTCAAGCCGTGATGCTGATAGAAGATGCAGAGTCGGCAGGATCTGCTATGGGGGGCGGTTCGCGACGTGTGCGCAGTAATATGACTTCGCTGATGGAGCTGAATGGTATCAGTGTTGGCGATAATCTGGAGAACGAAATGTTTATCTTGACTTCGCTGCGCTTGATGGAAAATGTCGTAGATAGTTTGCGACTGGATGTGGATTACAAAATGAAAAGTGGTCTGCATGATGTTACGTTGTATAGAGAACGTCCTGTTGAAGTGGTTTTCCAAGGTGTGTTGAAGGGCAAAGAATCCGTATCGTTCAAAATAAAACCTGCAGGGGATGGCTTTTATGAGCTCTATGATTTTACACAAAATAATGCAGAATTGAATGGAAGTGTAATAGCAGAGGTCGGTAAGTTGACGCATACGCCAGTCGGTAAATTGACGCTCAAAAATACCAACAAGGCGAAGAGATTCCCAAATGATGGCGAAATTTCTGTAACCAGAGTTTCCAAGAAAAATGCTGCGGCGACATTCCGTGCCAAACTTTCGGCAACAGAATATAGCAAAGAAAGTACGCTGATCGTACTGACGTGTAGTGATAACAACGAACAGCGCGCAGAAGATGTGCTGAATGAAGTGTACAAAGCCTACAAAAATGATGTTGTTGAGAATAAAAATCGCGTAGCAGAAAGTACGTCAAAATTTGTGGACGAGCGTGTTGCGCTGATAGGGGGCGAATTGAATGAAATCGAAAACAAACTGGCAGAGTTTAAGATAAAAAACAAATTGATCGATTTCGAAAGAGATGCACAATTGTTCGCCTCAGAAAATGCCGCTGCAAGAACTAAAGCTATCGAAGCAGAGACGGAACTTTCCGTTGCAAAATTGCTGAAAGACCACTTGCTGGATAAAAGCAATAACGGGGATTTAATCCCTGCACTTAATATTGCGGGAGCAAGCTACGGACCACTTGTGGCAGAATATAATAAATTGATGACGGAAAGACATCGGTTGCTGCAAAATACTTCGGAATCGGCAGAAGCTATTATAAATATCGATTACCAACTGAATGCGCTCAGAGAGAGTATTGTTTCGTCTGTAAATAGTCATATTAGTTCGCTGGAATTGCAGGTGCAGCAAGCGCGAGCCTACGAAGCAAAGTTTGAAGCAAAGATTGGCACAGTGCCAGAAACCGAAAAGGAAGCCGTAAATATCGAACGACAACAAGCTTTGAAATCTGCGCTCTACAATTATCTGTTGAATAAGCGAGAAGAAGTGGCATTGCAATTAGCCATCAACGAGGCAAACGTACGAATGGTGGAATATCCAATGGGAAATACTACTCCAGTGTCGCCACGTCGAAACATGATTCTCCTCGTTAGTCTACTTTTGGGATTAATAATACCTGCAGGATGCATTTGGTTGCGCCGTCAAATGGATGTGACTATTAGTGGGCGCAGAGATGTTGAGGACCTGACAACGATCCCTGTCGTTGGTGAATTGCCACATTGGAAAGAAGGTGCCCGCGGAAGTCTTATTTCGACGTGCGAAGGGAATGCGTCTATTGTTGAAGCATTCCGAGTGATGAGGTATGGTGTCAAATTTACCAAGCCTGCTGCAAAGGTGATGGTGTGTACTTCGAGTACACCGGGGCAAGGTAAAAGTTTTGTGACACGTAACTTTGCCGTGACCCAAGCAATGGCTGGTAAAAGAGTGCTCCTTGTTGATGCAGATATCCGTAAGGGCACGCTGACTAAGTATTATGGCGGTGATGAAGGTCTGACGAACTATTTAGCAGATGAAGGAGGCTCGCTTGACCTTACGCCTTATATCATCTTCAATGCTTTGGTAGAAAATGTAGATTTCTTGCCAGCAGGTGCCGTTCCGCCTAATCCTACAGAATTGCTGATGTCTGATCGCTTGGAGGCTTTGGTTGAAGAAGCAAAAGAGTCGTACGATTTCATCATCTTCGACGCTACGCCAGCATTCTCGGTGGCAGATGCAGAGGTTTTGTCTCGTATAGCAGAAATGTTGCTGTTTGTGGTGAGAGTTGGTGTACAGGACAAGGCTTTCTTGAAAGACTTGGAACGTATGCATAAATCTCAGCGCCTGAAAAACCTGTCTGTCGTGATTAATGATGCTGATGTTAAATCAAAACTCCATTATGGCTATGGTTATGGCTATGGCTATGGTGGCAGAGATTCTAAGTCTTGTAGAAAATTCTTTGGTAAGAAAAAGTAAAACATTGAGATAGGTGTTTGGTAGGCTTATTAAAGCATTTACATCACCCGCTCAAAATAAAACGTATATAATAATATATAATAAAATAACTTATGGCTCAAGAAGACGTATTTAAGAAAATTGTTTCGCACTGCAAAGAGTATGGTTTCGTATTCCCATCAAGTGATATCTATGATGGACTTGGTGCGGTGTATGACTATGGTCAAAATGGTGTGGAGTTGAAGAATAATATCAAGCAGTATTGGTGGCAATCTATGGTGCTGCTTCACGAAAATATCGTGGGTATTGATAGCGCCATCTTTATGCACCCTACGGTTTGGAAGGCGAGTGGTCACGTTGATGCGTTCAATGATCCCCTTATCGACAATCGTGATTCAAAGAAGCGTTATCGTGCTGACGTTTTGATCGAAGACCAAATTGCAAAGTACGACGAAAAGGTAGAAAAAGAAGTGGCTAAGGCGCGCAAACGTTTTGGCGAATCTTTCGACGAAGCACAATATTTGGCTACAAGTCCTCGCGTATTGGAACTTCTGCAAAAGAAAGAAGCACTCCACGAACGTTTCGCTGTGGCGATGAATGATATGAACTTGGAAGAGTTGAAGCAAATCATTCTGGACGAAGAGATCGTTTGTCCTATCTCTGGTACAAGAAACTGGACAGACGTACGTCAGTTTAATTTGATGTTCAAGACTGAAGTCGGATCTACTGCAGAAGGTGCTTCTACTATTTATCTGCGTCCCGAAACGGCGCAAGGTATCTTCGTAAACTACCTGAATGTGCAAAAGACAGGGCGTATGAAGTTGCCCTTCGGTATTGCACAAATTGGTAAGGCGTTCCGCAACGAAATCGTAGCACGTCAGTTCATCTTCCGTATGCGCGAATTTGAACAAATGGAGATGCAATTCTTCGTGAAACCCGGCACCGAACTCGAATGGTTCAACCAGTGGAAAGATACCCGTATGGCATGGCACCAAGCCCTTGGTTTCGGTGCAGAGAACTACCGCTACCACGATCACGAAAAGTTGGCGCACTATGCAAATGCTGCTTGTGATATCGAATTCCGTATGCCTTTTGGTTTTAAGGAAGTTGAAGGTATCCACAGCCGTACAAACTTTGACCTTTCGCAACACGCACAATACTCTGGCCGTAAGATCGAATATTTCGACCCAGAAACCAACGAACGCTACACTCCATACGTGATCGAAACAAGTATCGGTGTGGACCGTATGTTCCTGAGCGTGATGTGCCACAGTTATGAAGAAGAAACTTTGGAAAACGGCGAAACTCGCGTAGTACTTCGTTTGCCTGCAGCCCTTGCTCCTACTAAGCTGGCGGTAATGCCTTTGGTGAAGAAGGACGGACTCCCCGAAAAAGCACGCGAAATCATGGACGATCTGAAGTTCCACTTCAACTGCAAATACGACGAAAAGGATTCAATCGGTAAGCGCTACCGTCGTCAGGACGCCGTAGGTACTCCATTCTGTATTACTATCGACCACGACACCCTCAAGGATGACTGCGTGACATTGAGAAATCGTGACACAATGGAGCAACAACGTGTCAAGATCAGCGACCTTCGCGGTTTGATCGAAGACCAAGTGAGCTTGACCTCATTGCTCAAGAAAATCTAAGCATTACACCTATATAATAATATAAGAGCATGAAATTGCAATTCGGATGGATGTCCCTCCTTCTATTAATAATGTGTGCCTTTGTATCGTGCGCAGACAATGTGGACGACGAGGAGGAATACGTAGATTGGCAGAAGAAGAACGAATATGCCTTCATCAAACAATTAGAAGATGCTAAGGACTCAATCGCCCAGGCTCGCGAGAAATATGGCGACGACTGGGAAGCGCATTGCCCATGGCGCGTGTATCGCACATACGCCCAGGACGAACGTGTCAACGGCAAGGCTATCGACTCCATTTGTATGAGAAAAGTTAGCGGTGAAGCCAAGAGCGCCCCTGCCTTCTATACAGATAGTATCGGCGTCAACTATATGCTGCGCCTTCAGCCTTCTACATCCTATCCCAAAGGTCGTATCGCAGACTTCTCCGGCCCAATCCCCAATGAATCTTCGGTCTTTCATCCCGACTTCTGCAGCCCATCAAAGCTGGCTGTGAGCAATACAGTCGAAGGTTTCACCACGGCAGCAATGCATATAGGCGAGGGCGAACGCTGGCTCGTGTATATTCCCCATCAGCTGGGATACGGTAGTACTTCTTCTACGGCTGTGCCCTCCTATTCGATGCTCACATTCGATATGCAAATCGTGAAAATATACAGGCAGTAATTGCACGGATTCAAATCTGAGACAATAAATATAATATGTCGTCATCCCAATTCAGGGGTGGCGACATATTTTGTGTGAAAATAGAGACGGGGACAGAGGGTAATGGTGGGCGAAAAAAGGATTCTTTCGGGCCAGTTGTATCCCCCTTGAAAAAAGGTTTAATCTTTTTCAAAAAAGGTCTAGGTTTTTTTAAATTTCGCGACGTCTCGTGAAAAAAAGGTCTTGGTTTGTTCAAAAAGAGTGAAACAATGCTGAAAAACCTAAAAAATGCTGACGTTTCTTAAATAAATAATTTTGTCACAAAAAAGGAATGTATTACTTTTGCAAGGTGGAATGTTCCCTATTTATGGGATATCTATGAAAAACTTAAATCATTTTTAATATCAACTAAATTCTTAAACATTTATGTGGTTAACTCAATCCTCCATCGGACGGAAAGTGATCATGTCTGTCACAGGCATCGCACTCATCTTGTTTCTCACTTTCCATGGTTGTATGAACCTCGTGGCGTTGTTTTCGAGAGATGCTTACAACACCATTTGTGAAATGCTTGGTGCCAACTGGTATGCTGTAGCTGCTACAGTAGGCCTTGGTGCATTGGTCGTTTTGCACTTTGTGTATGCATTCATCTTGACATTGCAAAACCGTCGTGCTCGCGGTGCAAGCCGTTATGCAGTGACTGATCGTCCAGGTAAGGTAGAATGGGCATCTCAAAACATGTTCGTTCTCGGTGTAATCGTAGTGTTGGGCCTTTTGCTCCACTTGTGGGACTTCTGGTACAACATGATGTTCCAAGAGCTCATCGGTGCTACAGGTCAAGCTCATCACTTTGCAGCAGATGGCTATCACTGGATCGAACAGACATTTGCTAATCCATGCAAGACCGCTGTCTACGTCGTATGGTTCGCAGCAATCTGGTTCCACCTCACTCACGGTTTCTGGAGCGCACTCCAAACTTTGGGTCTCAACGGTAAGATCTGGTTCAACCGTTGGAAAGTGATCGGTAATGTCTACGTAACTCTCCTCATGTTGATGTTCGTAGTCGTAGCTATTTATTTCGCAGCTTGTGGTGGTGCATGTTGCACTGGTTGCTGCTAATACACTTCTTTTAGAATTTTTAAAAACATAATCTCATGGCTACATTAGAATCTAAAATTCCCGCCGGACCGGTGGCTGAAAAGTGGAGCAACTATAAAGCACATCAGAAATTAGTTAACCCCAAGAATAAGCGTAAACTCGACGTTATCGTAGTAGGTACAGGTCTTGCTGGTGCAAGTGCTGCTGCTTCACTCGGTGAAATGGGTTTCAAAGTAAAGAACTTCTGCATCCAGGATAGCCCCCGTCGTGCACACTCTATCGCTGCACAAGGTGGTATCAACGCTGCAAAGAATTATCAAAACGATGGTGACTCTGTATACCGTCTCTTCTACGATACAGTGAAGGGTGGTGACTATCGTGCTCGCGAAGCTAACGTTTACCGTTTGGCTGAAGTAAGTGCAAGCATCATCGACCAATGCGTGGCTCAGGGTGTACCTTTCGCTCGCGAATACGGTGGTATGTTGGCAAACCGTTCTTTCGGTGGTGCTCAAGTAAGCCGTACCTTCTATGCAAAGGGTCAAACTGGTCAACAATTGCTCCTCGGTGCATACTCAGCATTGATGTGCCAAGTGAACGCTGGTACTGTTGAATTGTACACTCGCTACGAAATGTTGGATCTCGTCGTAATCGACGGTCGTGCTCGCGGTATCATCGCTCGCAACCTCGTTACTGGCAATATCGAACGCTTCGCTGCGCACGCAGTAGTTATCGGTACTGGTGGTTATGGTAACGCCTACTTCCTTTCAACCAACGCTATGGGCTGTAACTGCTCTGCAGCGATGGCTTGCTACCGCAAGGGCGCATTCTTTGCTAACCCCTCATACGTACAAATCCACCCAACTTGTATCCCAGTTCACGGCGACAAGCAATCTAAGTTGACTTTGATGTCAGAGTCTCTCCGTAACGACGGACGCATCTGGGTACCCAAGAAGTTGGAAGATGCTAAGCGTCTCCAAGCTGGTGAAATCCAAGGTAAGGATATCCCCGAAGAAGACCGCGACTACTATCTCGAACGCCGCTATCCAGCATTCGGTAACCTCGTTCCTCGCGACGTAGCATCACGTGCTGCTAAGGAACGTTGCGACAAGGGCTTCGGTGTCAACAACACTGGTCTCGCAGTATTCCTCGACTTCTCACAAGCAATCAAGGACTTCGGCCGCAAGGAAATCGAAGCACGCTATGGTAACCTCTTCGATATGTACGAAGAAATCACCGACGAAAGTCCATACGAAACTCCTATGATGATCTATCCCGCTGTACACTACACAATGGGTGGTATCTGGGTAGACTATGAACTCCAAACTACAGTGAAGGGTCTCTTCGCAATCGGTGAATGTAACTTCTCAGACCACGGTGCTAACCGCCTCGGTGCATCTGCTTTGATGCAAGGTCTCGCTGATGGTTACTTCGTACTTCCATACACTATCCAAAACTACCTCAGCGACCAAATCACTGTACCACGCTTCTCTGTAGATCTCCCCGAATTCGTAGAAGCAGAAAAGGCAGTTCGCGATCGTATCCAAAAACTCTTCAACATTAAGGGTAAGCGTTCTGTAGACTCTATCCACAAGGAATTGGGTCGCGTGATGTGGGACTACGTAGGTATGGGTCGTAACGCTAAGGGCTTGGAAGAAGGTCTTGCTAAGCTCAAGGAAATCCGCAAGGAATTCTACAGCAACCTCTTCATCCCAGGTGCTGCTGAAGGTGTGAACGTAGAGCTTGAAAAGGCAGTACGTTTGGAAGACTTCATCCTCATGGGCGAATTGGTAGCCAACGATGCTCTTACTCGTAACGAATCTTGCGGTGGTCACTTCCGTGAAGAATACCAAACAGAAGAAGGCGAAGCTAAGCGCGACGACGAAAACTACTTCTACGTTGGTTGCTGGGAATACCAAGGCAGCGATGACAAGGCTCCCGTTCTCCACAAAGAACCACTTGAATACGAAGCAATCAAGGTTCAGACTCGTAACTATAAGAACTAATTGTCAACTCCAAAATTTGAATCAAAATGGCTAAAAATATAAGCTTTACAATTAAATACTGGAAGCAGAATGGTCCTAAGGATAAGGGTCACTTTGAGCAACGTGAGATGAAGAACATCCCCGATGATACTTCCTTCCTTGAAATGCTCGACATCCTCAACGAGGAGTTGATCAACGATGGTAAAGAACCTTTCGTATTCGACCACGACTGCCGCGAAGGTATCTGCGGTATGTGTTCGTTGTACATCAATGGTACACCTCACGGTAAGACTGCTACTGGTGCTACTACTTGCCAATTGTACATGCGTCGTTTCAACGACGGCGACGTGATCACTGTTGAACCATGGCGCTCTGCTGCATTCCCTGTGATCAAGGACTGTATGGTAGACCGCTCTGCTTTCGACAAGATCCAAGCAGCTGGTGGTTACGTTACAGTACGTACTGGCCAACCACAAGATGCTAACGCAATCCTCATT
Organism: Prevotellaceae bacterium; assembly: GCA_021153165.1. Classification (GTDB taxonomy): domain Bacteria; phylum Bacteroidota; class Bacteroidia; order Bacteroidales; family Bacteroidaceae; genus Alloprevotella. The sequence continues at coordinate 885 of JAGKTZ010000003.1, read as the reverse complement.
CCTAAGCAAGATGCTGACGAGGCTATGGACTGCGCTACATGTATCGGTTGTGGTGCTTGCGTTGCAGCATGTAAGAACGGTTCTGCTATGCTTTATGTAAGTTCTAAGGTATCTCAATTCGCACTCCTCCCACAAGGTCGCCCCGAAGCAGCTAAGCGTGCTAAGGCTATGGTGGCTAAGATGGACGAACTCGGTTTTGGTAACTGTACCAATACTCGTGCTTGCGAAGCTGTATGTCCTAAGAACGAAAGCATCGCTAACATCGCTCGCTTGAACCGCGAATTTATCAAGGCTAAGTTGGCTGACTAATCCGTAGTCAAGTCTCCCGAGCGAGACAACTCACTAATATGGCGACATCCCACTGATTGGGGTGTCGCTTTTTTAGGTTATGGGGCTTTAGGTGTTTGGTGTAAGTGGTAATTCCTGCACTTGTGTTTGTGCTTCAAAAAATACGAAAAATTTTGACAAATGCCTTTGGCAAAATAGAACGGCGAGTGTCTACAAAGTCTTACCTTTTTTGCACAAACTTAGACTTTGTTAAAAAAAAGTCTAAGGAAATTTTAACGAGACGTCGCAAAGTTTTCACAAAGTCTTGACTTTTTTCTCTTTTTCAACCTACAGAAAAAAGGAAAATCCCTCTATTTTTTCAGACGAAATCCTGAAAAACCTTAGACTTTCTTCATTTTTGCACAAAAAACCATAGTTTTTGACCGCTTGAGACTTTCGTATTTCTGACCCAATGGGCGCGCGATGCTTTTTAAGTCATTCTCGCTCTCCGAAAATGCGAAATATTTTGACAAAATAGTACTGTGGAAAGTGTGTAAAACCTCTGTTTGTTCACAATTATAATTAAAAGAATAAGACACCTTGTACGCCATACAAAGT
>JAGKTZ010000094.1 GCA_021153165.1 Prevotellaceae bacterium | reverse complement strand
GGCAAACGGCATACCATGGGGTAAAAAAGGATTTGGATGGGAAGGTTCCTGAAAAATGGATGGAACGAAACGGAAAGGTATATCTTATATGCGACGAAAAATATTCATCTTTTCTTTATCTTTGCAAAATAATAGATAATACATCATTATGAATATGAATCCTAATATTTCCGTTGTAGTGCCTTTGTTTAACGAGGCCGAAAGCTTGCCAGAACTCTATGCATGGATCAAGCGCGTGATGGACACCAACAAATTCACATACGAAATCATTTTTGTAAATGATGGTAGTACAGATGAAAGTTGGCAAGTTATTGAACAATTGTCTGAAAAAGATTCAAACGTACACGGTATCAAGTTTAGAAGAAATTATGGCAAATCACCAGCTCTGTTTTGTGGTTTCAATGCAGCACAGGGCGACGTGGTTATTACAATGGATGCCGACTTGCAGGATTCTCCCGACGAAATCCCCGAATTATATCGCATGATTACCGAGGATGGCTACGATCTCGTTTCAGGATATAAGCAAAAACGTTACGATCCACTTTCTAAAACCATTCCTACCAAACTCTTCAATGCTACGGCCAGAAAAGTCAGTGGTATTAAGAATTTGCACGACTTTAACTGTGGACTGAAGGCCTACAAGAAAGCGGTTGTAAAGAACATCGAAGTCTATGGTGAAATGCACCGCTATATCCCCTATTTGGCAAAGAATGCAGGATTCAGCAAGATTGGTGAGAAGGTCGTTCAACATCAGGCACGCAAATTTGGCAAGACTAAGTTTGGTGGTCTCAATCGCTTCGTCAATGGTTATCTGGACCTCTTGTCATTATGGTTCCTGAATAGCTTTGGCCTCAAGCCCATGCACGTATTTGGTTTCTTGGGCACATTGATGTTTTTGTTTGGTTTTATTGCTGTGATTATCGTTGGAGCTATCAAACTCGTTGCTATCTGCAACCACACTCCAGCCCCATTGGTTACAGACTCTCCCTATTTCTATATTTCACTCACGATGATGATTCTCGGCACTCAATTATTTGTGGCAGGATTCCTTGGCGAGCTGATCAGCCGCAATGCTGAAGGTCGTAACAATTACCAAATAGAAAAAGAAATTTAAGGTAGAATTCATCGAGAGATATTCTGCTACCCTAAGTTCTATCATATTTTGAATTTAGAGTGGGTAGAATATCTCTCGATTTTATTATCCAACAAGACAACAGCCTATTGAGAATATTAGTTATGCGAAAAATTTTACTTTTCCTCTGCATAATAGTTTGTTCCTGCACCGAGATAGAATGTCCTATGGACAATATTGTAATGATGGGCGCAGGACTCTATGATAGTGAGACGAAGCAGAAACAAAAGATCTCTGAATACCTGTCTATTGCTCCCGAGGGGAAAGACACTATTTTGCTGAATTTCGCACAACATATTGATGCATTCTATCTACCACTCAAGCATGAATCGGGCGACAACAACTTTCTGTTATACTTTTCAGATGCTTACGGCAATTATTCCGTTGATACGCTAAAGATTCATCAGACAGCCATCCCACATCTCGAGTCTCTGGATTGCCCTTCCACTTTTTTCCATAAAATCAATAGTGTAGCATGGACATCCCATCCGCTTTCTGAAATACCCCTTACAATTGATTCTGTTGTAATATCACAACCCAGCGTAGAATATGAAGATCAAGAAAATATTAAAATCTACCTTCGTTCTGTGTCTCATTAACCTGAGCGTACACGGATATGCAGGATCCCCGATTCATATCAGCGTCACAGATAGTTTGGTAAGCGACACTATTGAAGCACCCGATACAAATACCCCAGTCATTGTAGAGCACAAAGATTCTGTTGTAAACAAAAATGAGGCAATCAAGCCAAAGAAAAATTATGCTTTTCGGGGCATGTCTCTTTCCTTTGATGCAGCCGGAGGGCTCATGGCACTGGCCACAGCATTTGGACAATGGGAAGGTGCATTCAGATTGAATTTTCTTGACACCTATTTCCCTGTCGTCGAGGCTGGATGTGGTATAAGCAATCATACCAACGAGACCACAGATATTCACTTCAAAACAAACTCCCCCTACTTCAGGATAGGTTGTGATTACAACTTTGTCAAAAACAAAGCATCTGGAAACAAAATCCTCGGTGGTCTCAGATTTGGCTATAGTCCTTTTAAGTATGACGTAGATGGTCCACCAATCATAGATCCCGTTTGGGGTACAGAGAGTCCCTTCGAATTTAAGGGTGTAAAATCTCATGCCGAATGGATCGAAATCGTCTTTGGACTGGAAACCCGAATCGTAAAATTCTTCAACCTCGGTTGGTCATTCAGATATAAATTCCTCTTCCATGAAAAAAAGAATGCGCCCGGCAAAGCATGGTATATCCCCGGATATGGCAAAAATGGAGACAATGTCATGGGCGGTACATTCAATCTCGTCTTTGATATTTCCACTTACAGAAAGGTAAAAAATGAAAAACGTAATGCAGTAAAATAATCCTACTACTCTTCAACCCCAACACACTCCAATTCACATCAGAGCATCTATCATGAACAAGAATATATTACTACGCATTGCAAAAGTTGCTTTCCTGCTTTTCCTGATGATAGGAACCGCATTGATTATTCGCAACAATCGAAACAAAGTGCAGCAAAGCCAAACAGAATGGACCACCAACGAGGGCAAAGTCTTTGGCACTACCTATCACATCACCTACCATAGCACACAGGACATGCACGATAGCATCTTGGTCGCCTTGGCACAGGTTGATTCCTCGCTTTCCATGTTCAATCCCGAGAGCCAAGTGGCTAAAATCAACAGCAACGAGACCGATGTGATGAATCCCCAGCTAAAGCATCTGTTAGCACAATCACTGGAGATTTCACAAAAGACAGATGGTGCATTTGATGTCACCGTAGCTCCCCTGGTCAACGCATGGGGATTTGGTTTCAAAAATGCAGAGAGCGTAAGCCAGGCACAAATTGATAGCATCATGCAATTCGTGGGATACGACAAGGTGCACATCAATGGGAACAAATTAGAAAAGGAAGACCCACGCACCATGCTCGACTTCAGCGCCATTGCAAAAGGCTATGGAGTAGACCAGGCAGCAGCTGTCCTGGAAAGAAACGGCATCACCGACTATATGGTAGAAATCGGTGGCGAGATGCGACTCTCTGGAAAAAACCGCGAAATGAAAGACTGGAGCATCGGCGTGCAAAACCCACACAAAGACGGCACACACACCGAGAACAATCTGCAAATGATCGTCTCCGTCAGCAATTGCGGCATTGCGACCAGTGGCAACTACAACAGATATTACATCAAAGACGGCCAAAAAATATCGCATACCATCGACCCAAGCACCGGTCGCCCAGTGACGCACAACCTCCTGTCAGCGACAGTACGCGCCAAGGATTGTGCCACAGCCGACGCTTTGGCCACCTCATTCATGGTAATGGGCAAAGAAAAAGCGATGCAGTTTCTGAAAGCGCACAAGGAATATAGTGCAATTTTAATCTACGCCAAAGAAGATGGCACACTGGCTTCTGCTCAGTTTGGCGAATGGATCGTAAAATAATTCGTACTCTCTAACCCCTCATTCATCTCACCTCTCATCTCTCATCTCTCCTCTCTCCTCTCTCAACCCTCATCTCTCACCTCTCCTACCCCCCCATGCAAAACGAAAAGTTCTTTGACCGCCTCCTGCTCCTGCCCCTATTCCAAGGCATAGGCAAAAATGACTTTTGGGAAATCGCCGAACAAATCAAGATCGCCTTTCACAAGAAAGCTGCAGGTCACGTAGTAGCACGCCAGGGCGACCTGTGCGACAGGCTCTACTTTGTCCTGGGCGGCACATTGCGGATCGAGCGCCCCAGCGACGATCGCCGCTACCGCCTGAGCGAATGGAACGACCGTCCCACCGTCATCCAACCCGAATGCCTGTTTGGGTTGACCACCCGATACACCAGGGACTATATAGCCGAAACCGACCTGCAATATTTCGAAATCGACAAAGCAGCTATTCGCGAAGTCCTGTTCTTCTATCCCACCTTCCGCTTGAACTACCTCAACATGCTCAGCGGAACGATACAGACGGCGACAAAGCACACCTGGCGCAGCCAGCCAGCCGACTTGACCGAAAGGTTTATCAAGTTTGTAGCCGATCGCTCCCTCAAGCCTGCCGGACGAAAGGAATTCTCCATCGATATGCCCACCCTGGCCGACGAACTCCTCACCACCCGCCTCAATGTCTCCAGGATGCTCAACAAACTGGCGGACCAGGGTCTGATCAGCATCTCGCGCAAAAAGATCATCATCCCTCAGCTCGAGAAATTGATACAAGCCTACCATTAGTACATGGCTTATCTGTAAAGGGAAAGTCCCCGATATACAACGACAGAAGATACTACCTCATCCTACAGTATTTTCTGTCGTTTTCTTTATATGTAAGTGACCTTGAATGAAAGTCAGACGTTTTTCGAAAAAGTCGGCGCAGAATTTCAACAAGACGTCGCGAAATTTTATTTATCCGTCGCGAAATTTCAACAAGACGTCGCAGAATTTTATTTATCCGTCGCGGAATTTCAAGTAAGACGTCGCGGAATTTTCGCGACGTCTCACCTTTTCCCTCTGGTTCAAAATATTCGCTCAAAATAGTGCTATTTCTGTCAGTTAGGAAGAATTCTGACAGAAAATTTTAGATATATACCGCCTCAAATGTTAAACAAATGTTAAAATAG
>JAGKTZ010000093.1 GCA_021153165.1 Prevotellaceae bacterium | reverse complement strand
TTTGTACCTTTGCCAACCTATTTCCGATCCCTAGGATGCGGATTTTTTAAGTCATTATTTTTAAAACAAAACAAAACCACAATGATACAAACCGTACTAAAAAGAGACGGAAGAATCGTAGGATTCAACCGCGAAAAGATTGCCGCTGCAATACGTAAAGCCATGTTAACCACAGAGATGGGCGAAGACGACGTATTGGTAGGCAAGATCGTAGACCGCATCGAAATGCGAGGTGAAGAACAATCCACCGTGGAGAAAATCCAGGACATGGTGGAAGTCGAACTCATGGCTTCGCCACGCAAGGAAGTAGCCAAGAGTTATATTGCCTATCGCGACAAGCGCAACATTGCCAGAAAGGCAAAGACTCGTGAGATGTTTTTGGAAATTGTGGAAGCTAAATCCAACGACGTGACTCGCGAAAATGCAAACATGAACGCCGATACACCAGCGGGTATGATGATGAAGTTTGCATCCGAAACCACAAAGCCATTTGTCGACGACTATTTGCTATCACAAGCCACCCGCGATGCTGTACGCAACGGCTATTTGCACATTCACGACAAGGACTATTATCCCACTAAGTCATTGACTTGTCTGCAACACCCCTTGGACAAAATCCTCGCTAAGGGTTTCGTAGCTGGTCACGGCGAATCGCGCCCCACTAAGCGTATCGAAACTGCAGCAATCATGGCGTGCATCTCGATGGAAGTGGTGCAAAATGAAATGCACGGCGGACAGGCCATCCCTGCCTTTGACTTCTACCTGGCTCCCTATGTGAGAAAAAGTTATATCGAAGAAGTTAAGAATATCGAAGTCTTGACAGGCATGGATTTGAGCTCGCTCTACGATGCCGAAGTCGAAGATTATATCTATCAGGATCTGGATTTCCTGCAAAGTACTGCGCGCTGGAAACAACATGCTATCAATCGCACTGTAAACCGTGTGCACCAAGCGATGGAAGCCTTCATACACAATATGAATACGATCCACTCGCGTGGCGGTAACCAAGTGGTATTCTCGTCTATCAATTATGGTACTGACACTTCAGCCGAAGGCCGTTGCATTATCCGCGAATTGCTCACCTCTACCTACGAAGGCGTGGGCGGTGGTTCTACAGCCATCTTCCCTATCCAAATTTGGAAGAAGAAACGTGGCGTGAGCTATTTGCCCGAAGACCGCAACTACGACCTGTATCAATATGCGTGCAAGGTGGCGGCTCGTCGTTTCTTCCCCAACTTTGTCAACCTCGACGCTACGTTCAACCAACACGAGAAGTGGCGTGCTGACGACCCCAACCGCTATATGTACGAAGTGGCTACGATGGGATGCCGCACACGTGTATTCGAAAATAGATTTGGCGAGAAGACATCGGTAGCACGTGGCAACTTGTCCTTCTCTACTATTAATATTGTACGCCTGGCGATTGAGTGCATGCAAATCGAAGAGCAGAGCGTGCGCATCGAGAAGTTCTTTGCAAAGCTCGACGAACTCCTGGAAGTCACAGCACAACAGCTGGCAGACAGATACAACTTCCAAAAGACGGCTTTGGCTAAACAATTCCCCTTGCTGATGTCGTCATTGTGGACAGGATGTGAATGCTTGAATCCCGGCGATACCATTGAGCGCGTGATCAACCAAGGCACGTTGGGTATAGGCTTCATCGGCTTGGCAGAATGTCTTGTTGCCTTGATGGGCAAGCACCACGGCGAAAGCGAAGAAGCACAAGCATTGGGTCTGCGCATTATTGGATATATGAACCAAAGAGCGGCAGAATTCTCTGAAAGATTTGGTCACAACTATAGTATCCTGGCAACTCCCGCCGAAGGTTTGTCTGGTCGCTTCACAGGTATGGACCGCAAGAAGTTTGGCGTATTACCTGGCATCACCGACCGAGATTATTACACCAACTCCAACCACGTGCCCGTCTACTATAAATGCTCTCCTCGCCACAAGGCTGAAGTCGAAGCACCCTATCACGACTTGACACGCGGCGGTCACATCTTCTACGTAGAAATCGACGGCGACGCAACACACAATCCCGAAGCGATCATGAACATCGTAGACCTGATGGACCAACACAATATTGGATATTGTTCGGTAAATCACAATCGCAACCGTTGCATGAACTGTGGTTACGAGGATGCAAGCGAAAATTTGGAAACCTGCCCAAGATGTGCAAGCAAGGACATTGACCGTTTGCAACGCATCACTGGTTATTTGGTGGGAACAACTGAACGTTGGAACAAGGCTAAACTGGCTGAATTGAATGACAGAGTTATCCACAAATAGTATACGTGTCCTGGACATCAAGTACGGCACTTCGGTCGACGGCCCCGGACTACGCACATCGATCTATTGCGCCGGCTGCAACAACCGTTGCCCTGGTTGCCACAACCCTCAGTCCTGGGACGAAACGGGAGGCGAAGCGATGTCGGTCGATACACTCTTTGCACAGATCGTTAGCGAGCGGATGAATGTCACCTTCTCTGGTGGCGACCCGATGTTGCATCCCGAGGGTTTCACCACTTTGGCGCGACGCATCAAGCAGGAAACTTCGCTCAGCATCTGGTGTTACACAGGTTATCGCCTTGAAGACATCCTGCAACACCCCAGGCAGCGTGCACTGGCTGAACTATGCGACGTCATCGTCGACGGTCCTTTCGTCGAAAGCCTGAAGGATTCATCCCTACGCTTTCGCGGCAGTGCCAACCAACGTATCATTGATGTTCAAAAATCACTCAACGGAGAAATATGCCTACTCGACTTGTAGTAGGCATATTCTTTTTTGCAACAATTACGCTTTATGCTTTTTAAGTCTCAAAGCATTGTCAAGGATACATCTCATATCACATCCATTTTATCCAGTGTCGGACAAAGTTCGTGCAACGCCGTAGCGATTTGCCCTAATTGGGGGTTACTTAAGTAGCGGCAAAATATATGCTCATCAAATCCCGTTACTCATCACACAATTTTCTTTGTACCCGACCACTATCACAATACTTCGTATCACTCCTATTACAAACTCTCATAATGACAGAAAAAGAAAAGATGCAAAGGCAGATGATATATGATGCCAACAATGATGAAGAACTGATGACAGAGCGTAAAGTAGCCAAAGATCTGTGCTATGACTTCAACCAATTGCGCCCTTCAGATGAACCAGAGCAGCAGCGCCTATTACACCATTTACTGGGACATGTCGGCAAGAACACGTGCATCGTTGCACCCTTTTGGTGCGACTACGGCTACAACATTGAGGTAGGGGACAACTTTTTCGCCAATCACAACACAGTCATCCTTGACGGCGCGAAAGTAACATTTGGCAACAATGTTTTTGTAGCGCCCAACTGCGGTTTCTACACAGCAGGGCATCCCATCGACACCGAACGACGCAATCGCGGACTGGAGTACGCCTATCCTATCACGGTGGGCGACAATGTGTGGATTGGCGCTGGGGTACACGTCATGCCGGGAGTCAGGATTGGCAGCAACGTTGTCATTGGCGGTGGTTCGGTAGTGGTAAGGGATATTCCGGACAACTCTGTAGCCGTGGGCAACCCATGCAGAGTGATTCGCCCAATCACCGATGCTGACCGCAGTAAATCTTGGGATAAGGAATTCTAGGGAAAGTTTACCCAGATTCTGTCCATATGGGTGTAGCTTCCGGTTCCTTCGGAAGAGAAGTGCTGGAAGCAATGATGCCTGGTCGCCAATGTGTGCAGATCCGACTGGATGCCCATCATGAGCATCTTTTCCCAAGTCTTCACTGAGTTCATGGCAGCCCAACCATCAGCGTCCCCATGGATAAATACCATAGGTGCAGTGTCGAGGTCGAAGGAGAAATCGGGAACTAATACGGCACTATCATCATTACCTCCGCCTTTATTAGGATGTTCTGCACCGTCGGTCAAAGCGTAAGCCGGATAGATACCTACTCCCCATTGTACAGCGCATGGAGTCTTGTCGATCTCGTCGATAGGTAAATACGATTGGTGACGTGAAGAAGTTACGCCCATAAGGGTGAGATGGCCACCCGCTGAACTACCCATGATGCCTATGCGATTCGGGTCTAATCCACGTGAAGCTGCTTCACTTCTAACAATCTTGATGGTACGTTGTAAATCTTGCCATGCGGTAGTGTGCTTGGAAAGTCCTGTAGTAGGGCGTGGCGTACGATATTTCAATGTAACCACTGCCATGCCTTTCTCATTTAAATAACGACGGGCTGGAGCGACTTCGAAACCGTCAGGGTCGTTGCCTTCGTAGCTTCCACCGGAATAGATGATTTGAATAGCTTTTGTCTTCAGAACTTTAGGCATGTGCCATTCGATGTAAGGAGTACATTGGTTGGGTTGTACATCCGGCATTTTATCTTCCGGCCAGATATTTGCTTTGGAATACGATGCACGATGTTCGTCGCTTGCATAACGGTCCATGATTTTTACTTCAGGTTCGAGCGGTGTGATGAATCCCATTTGTTGCATGAATTCAACACTTCTTTCCAATCCGAAAGCACCGTGACCTTTATCTGCGTAGAGGTGAAGTTCTGCTGGAATTTTCATGCGGCGTAGCTGTCGGTAAACCAATGTAGACGTTTGTGGAGCGTAGATATCTTTACCACCGTGATGCAGGCTCATCGGACAAGTTTTTTCATCGAACTTGAACACATTGCTTAATTTTACATCGGTACCGTATCCCTGACGGATGGAAGGTGTTCCGCTTTCAGCATCGGTAGTGCCATATGCAGGAGCATTGACAATGGCCCAATTGATGTGGCAAGGAAGCTCGTCTAACTTGTCGATAGGTTGGTAAGCCTGAGTTTGTGAAC
>JAGKTZ010000041.1 GCA_021153165.1 Prevotellaceae bacterium | reverse complement strand
ATGCATCTATATTAATAAATTTATCTACTATATTTGTGCCATAAATTTCAACAATACCTATACACTATGAAAAAAAATAGATTGAGACATCTCGTTGCGCTCATCCTGATGATGTGCTGCACCCTGGGTTATGCCCAGACATTTAAATTTGGAGGCTTGACATATAATGTTATTGATGCACGTAAAAGATATGTTGAAGTAGTTGGTGGACCAAATACAAAAACTGTAAAAATCCCATCAACTGTCACGAGGGGTGGGGTGAGATATACTGTGACTAGCATTGGAGTGGAGGCATTTTTGGGGTGCTCTAGCCTGACCTCGATCAACATACCTAGCAGTGTGAAGAGCATTAGAGAGTCGGCATTTAGGGATTGCTCTAGCCTAACCTCGATCAATATACCTAGCAGTGTAAAGAGCATTGGAAATTGCGCATTTGAGTTTTGCTTCAGACTGACCTCGATCAACATACCTAGCAGTGTAAAGAGCATTGGAAGGGCGGCATTTGCGGGTTGCGATAAGCTAACTAAAATAAAAGTAACTCCTGGTAACCCCGTTTATGATTCTCGCAACAATTGTAATGCTATTATAGAAACCAAAAGTAATACACTGATTGCAGGGTGTGCATCTACTATCATCCCCAACAGTGTGACCAGCATTGGAGAGGCGGCATTTTTATGGTACTCTAGACTGCGCTCGATCAACATACCTAGCAGTGTGAAGAGCATTGGAAGGCAGGCATTTTCTTGTTGCTATAGCCTGACCTCAATCACCCTCCCCAGCAGTGTGACCAGCATTGGATGGGTGGCATTTGATAGGTGCCATAGCCTGACCTCCATCAACATACCTAGCAGTGTGAAGAGCATTGGAGAGGGGGCTTTTTATGAGTGCGAGAGCCTGACCACAATCACCCTGCCTAAACATATCACTAATATAGATGAATTAGGTATCCCAAGCCAAGTACGAATCATAAGGAAAGATAAAGCTGACCACTCGCTTGGTAATAACGCTTCCTATAAGAAAGAAGAGGAAGAAGTGTTGGACAACGCTGTTGTGGAAGTAAGTGCTACTTATCCTGGTGGTGCAGCAGCTATCTTGAGCCACATCGCGAAGAACATCAAGTATCCTGAAATCGCTATCGAACGCGAAATTCAAGGTGTCGTTACTATTCGCTTCAAGGTGGAAAAGGATGGTTCTGTAGGTACTGTGACCGTAGCGAAGGCACTCTCGCGTGAGTGTGACAGCGAAGCCGTTCGTATTGTAAAAACTTTGCAACGATTTACACCAGCAAGGCACCAAGGAAAACCTGTGGCAGTATGGTATACGCTGCCTGTCCGCTTTCAAATTCCTTAAAAGAGGAATCCGCCGCTTTGGGAAAAAGTCCTTTGGGCAGACCTCACTGATAGACTTTTGATTTAAAAAGCTACGCGCGATAAAACCGTTTAATCTGTTGATAAATTAAAAATCTCCACGTATCGCGCCAAAGAGCGCACGTAGAGACATCACATTGGGGCGTCTAAATTCCTCCACCAATTACTCGCTAACTGATGCCCCAAGCGCTGAGGAAGGCCTCGCTTTCGACGACATTCTCGACGCGGTCGGGCAGATTGTGGAAGAAGTTGATGCCGGTGAGCGTCTCGAGTTGGTCGATGCTGATGGCATGGCTGCGCAGGATGGAGCGGGGGGCGTAGGACGTGCCGTAGTCCTTGTGCTCCACCCACAAGCCGAGGGCCGAGTAGACACCGTTTTTCACCTTGAGCAACGCCATATAATAATACTTTGGTACGACGATGCGACTGCTCGACACGCGGCCGGAAATCATATTGTCGGCGATGGTGCCGCCCTTAGCTACATACAGGGTGTCGGCAAAGGAGGCGTCGCGCCCTTTGTCCTGGACAAATTGCTCCAGTGTGACCCAATATTTCTGATTGAAGTTGCCGTTCATCGGCGACATGTTGGTGATGTAAAAGGTTTGGTCGTTGCCTTCGCGCGAAAAGAGACGATCGGCCGAAGCCACCAGGTGACCGTGGTCGTAGCCGTTGAATCGTGCATCATTCTCCAGGCCCACGGACTGTGGCAACAGGGGGTCGTGCGGATATTGCGGACGTATGCTGTAGTCCTTGCGGCTCACTGCCTTGGCACGCGTCTGTGCGTCGAAGCGAAATGCGACCCAGCGTGAATGATAGGCGGCGCGGTCGTATTCGATGGTATAGTTGACGATGTCGCGGCCACCTACTTTGGTGCGATGCTCCAGCAGATCGTTGCCAGCCAGGGGCAGGGGCAATTCCAGTCGGTGCGAGTCGCTGCCACCGTCGCCACTCGTCGAACCCGAATTGGGTGCATCGGTCGAGCCCAGATAATAGTCGTCGCCGTCGTCGCACGAGGCAAAAAATCCGAGTGCGAGGACTATCATCAGTGCAGAGATATATCGAATGGTCAAATGTAGGTAGGGATATTGCATAGGGGTGTCGAAATAAACCAAAGTCTTGTTGAAAAAAGGTTTAACCTTTTTCAAAATAGGTCTAACCTTTTTTAAAAAAGTCTAATGTTTTTTTTGAGATGTTTGACCTCTGTTTGTAGAAAGTATTGATCGCTCTGATAGGTTCAGAGACTTTTCAATCTTTGCCACAGAAAAAAGGAAAAGATAGGGACACCACCGAGGATGTCCCTATTATTATATATGAATTGATACAGTGCATTATTCTACCAAACCACCGTCTGTTGTAGATACAGTGAAGTCGTCGATCAGGACGTCCTTGCCAGGGTTCTTAGAGTTCATCACTACCCAGCAGATTTGTTGGTCTGCTTCGAGAGTGAATGTAGTTTCTACCTTAGTCCATTCAGTGTTGCTCAAGCCATTGATGTAGCCATCCATGTACTTGTAGCCGCTGCTATTGATAGTACCGTCAGCATTGAATGTAGCATAGCCAGCACGTACGCTTGCGCCGTCTGCTGTAGCCGCCTTAGCATAGAATGTCACGGTGTAAGTACCCGCCTTGTAAGTAGTTTCCTTGTAGCCAAGACGCTTGTTGCCAGAAGTTGCACCCTTCACCAATACAGAGTAAGAACCTGTGCGTGCATCAGTGCTTTGAGCCAATGTAGCGTTGCCAGCAGATGACTGTGGTTTCCATGAAGTAGGCATACCGCTTGTCCAGCTTTCGAAGCTACCATTTTCCACTAAACCGTCGCTTACTACTGGAGTATCGGGCGTGTCGGGGATAACGGGTTCTTCTACTTCAGGCACGTCTGAAGCCTTGCCTTGAGCGATGAGGAAATTCTTCACTTCCCATGTCGAACCGCTTGTAGCGTTGGTGTTGTAGCGGAATGCTACGCGTACCTTCTTGCCGAGGAATTCTGCAGGAACTTGCAAGTCAGCCTTGCTGAATGTGTTCCAGTCTTTGCCTTCAGTGTGAGTGCCGTTGAGCAATGTCCAGCCTGCTGCAGGATTAGCTTCGTCGAAAGCAGCAGTGATGTACACTTGTTGATTTTCCTGACCGCGGTCATAACGCAAAATGTATTCGTATGCCACGTGTGCTTCTGCCACGTTAGTCAAGTCGATTTCGGGGCTCACCAGGTAGTAAGTACCAGCAGTAGTCACCTTTGAAGCATTGTCATAACCAGTAGCCTTGGCTGTAGAGTAGTCGATCACCCAAGCACCTTGACCATCTGTGGTGTAGTTCTTGAACTGACCGAGCGACTTTTCGAACGATTCTTCGTAAGGCAAAGTCACGCCGTTCACATTGTCGTCTACCTGTGTCGAATCGCTAGGATTTTCGGGCACGTCGGGAGTCACGTAGGGATCATCTACTTCTTCGCAAGAAGTGAATCCCACTGCGAGCATTGCTGCTGCAAAAAAGGATAAGAATTTTTTCATGATGATTATTATTAAAATTTAAGGGTTTGTTGATTTTCTAAAGGAGAGAAGGAGGATCTTTAGGGTCTTTAAGGACTTTAGAGACTTTAAGGACCTTAGAGACCTTAGAAACTTTAGAGGCCTTATAGTCTTTTTTCTTGCTAATACCTCACGAATTTCAGGCTGTATTTTGTGGCATACTTTCCGGCATAGTCGCGCACGTCGAGCAGCATATAGTTGTAGTCCATATCTCTGACGTAGGCGTAGAGATCTGTTTTATAATCTCCATCGAAGTCTATTTGTATTTCCCGACCGCGTACGTCCCAGTCGCCTACTTCAAACACTCTGTTGCCGCTGCGTGACTGCATCATGCCGTCTGGGTAGAAATCCATCACGTCGCCGCAATAGTAGGGGCAATCTTCGTAATATTCGGCAAAGATATCGACGATTTGCCACGAGCCTAGCAGATTGTCCTCAATCCAAATGCTGTCTGATACATCGTCCCAAAAGTCCTCGCCGCACGAGGTGAGGGTGGTTGCGCTGAACAGCAGGGCTAATATCAATGTGATCTTATGCAATACTTTTTTCATGGTGTTTTTTTAAGTGGGAGGGAGGGTCTTTAGGGACTTTAGAGACCTTAAGGATCTTAGAGATTTTCGGTCTTTTATTTCTCAAAATCTTCGACCGAGCGCAATTGGATTTGCCAGCTATCGTAGTAGGTCAGCATGCCAGTGTAAGTGCATACGTCGCTGGGCAAAGGTAGGAACGAGATAGCGTTTTGAGTCGAAGTGCGCAGAGCCACACTGCTGGTGTTGGTTTGCAATTGGATAGTGCGATCCACGCCGTAGCCATCGTCATAGAGTTCTTCGGGGGCGAAGAGTTTGGGCAGGGGTTCGTATTTACCAGAGTTTTCACCCTTTTCAGCCACCTTGTCTGCGCCGTTTTGCATTTCCTTGATTTTGCCGCGCACCTTTGCCAATCGTGGTGTGTTCAGATAGGTTTTGTTTGCCGAAGCACGTAGCCATGCATCGCCGTTGGCATCGGTCAAATCCTCGGGCACGAGTTCAGGCGCATTCAGGTCGGGTGTGCCCACCAGTTCGATGTTTGTGCGGCACATATCCAGGAGCATTGGGCCCAAGTTCAGGTTGCCTTGCGACGAGTAGTAGGGTTGTCCCACGCGGGGCACTTTGCTGTAGCAGCCTACGTATAGATTTTTCAGATTCACCTTGATGCGTTGTCCCAGGGCGAAGTAGGGATACAGACAGGTATTCTTGATGGCTACCACGAAGCATTGGTCTTCGCCGGTCTTGGCATCGATATTGCGGATCATCAGGGTTTGATACAGGTTGCCGCTCACGTCGTTGGCCACCACTACGCCGTCGATGATCAGGTCTTCGTTGACTTTGGTGAAGAAGTTGCTAGCGTTGCGCGAGAAGTCTGCATTCTTGTTTGAAGCGCAGAAGCGTTGCTTCACTTGTGCGATGGTGGTGTTCACCTGGCCCAGCGAGTCGCAGGTCAGGATATATTCGTCCGTATAGGGCTCGTCGTGCTTGTCCATGCACGATGTGAGGGACAGGGCAAAGCTGCCGCAGAGCAGGAAGAGGGAAAATATCTTTTTCATAACGTATATGCTTGATTTATGCTTGTGCCACAATTAGAATTTGAAACCAATATTGAGGAAGGCGTTGAAGGCGTTGGCGTAGTAATACTTCGCATTCTTCGAGAATCTGTACGCTTTGTTTTCGCCCTTGGTGTATTCACCGCCGCTTTCGTTGTAGTAGTTGTCGTCGCGGTTTTGTTCGTAACCACCGGTACGCATATTGGTATTGTTGGTCAGGTTTTGCAACGACAGGTTGATGCTGATACTCTTGCCGCCTTTCAAGCGGATATACTTACCGATTGATGCGTCGAGCATGAATCCGCCTTTGAACTTTTCCTGCTCAATAGCGAATTCGTCCACCACTTCGCCCTTGTTGTCAAACAGGATACCGCCGTTGGCTTCGAGTTCTGCCTTGGTCACGTCGTATGATGGCAGACCGTCGGCGTTGACGCTCGATGGGGTGTAGAATTTGCCCGCGGTGCTGTAGGTGCTGTTCAAGCGGCGGTATTGCGAGAAGGCCAGATATACGCGGTCGTAGTAGTTGAGGTTGGCTTCGAAGAACCAGCCGCTGACATTATAGTTCACACCCAGGCTCACTGCGGTCAGTGGCGTACCACCTACGCGCATGCCGTCGGCGATGACTTGCAGAGGCATATTCTTGCCAGTCACGGGGTTCTTGCAGGTGTTCAAGCGTTGGATTTCTGACGCCTTCATCCCTTCGTAGCTCACTTGTGCGTAGGGATTGTTGACGTAGAGTGCGTCGCCATAACTACCCATCAAGTTGACCGAAAGGCCGCTGATGATTTGGTACACCAGGGCTGCTTCCACGCCGTAGTAGCGCTTTTCCACATCGCTCATGGTCAGATAGGTGAAGGTGCTGTATTGGTCGTTGAAGTAGGCGGTCTGTTCTACCTGATCGCCGATTTGTGCGAAGTAACCGCTCACCTTACCCGATACGGGACCGAAGCGGAAGGCGTACGACAGGTCGGCGCTCAGTGTCTTTTCGGTCTTGAGGTTGTTCACGAAGTTGTTGTGCAGACGTGGCGCTACGAAGCTGTTGTAAGCCAAAGGTGCGTCGGCCGAATAACCTGCTGCGAGCGAGATGCGCTGATTGGCTGTGGGGCGCACGGTGAAGTTAGCCTTTCCGCCTCCGCCCATGAATTTTGCCATACCGCCCTTGCCGTAAGAGTTGTATTGTGCACGACCATTTTGCATCAAACCCTCGCGTTGCATGGTCGACCCTTCGGTGTGTGCACCCAGGTTCACGCCCCAGATGCCGTGGGTGAACTGGTATTGTCCCCACAGGTTGGCCTTGTTCACATATATATTATAGTCGTAGCCGAAGCGGTCGCCCACGCCGATTTGGCGATTGGGGTTAGTCAGGTCGTTCTGTGCTTCGACGCTATTGGGGCCGTAGTCGTTGGCAGCAAATTTGTCGATGTCGGTGTAGCGTGTACCGCCGAGCAGGTCCTCCATCGTCTTGTAGTGCATACCTTTCGTAGTGCTCAGACGCACCCCGCCGGTGTACTTGTGATGCTTGTTCACGAGGTGCGAGAAGGTAGAGTTGAGCGAAGCCAGCATTTGGTCGTTGTTGCGACGCTCTTGATAGTAGAGCGCTTCGCCGCCCAGGAGTTCATTTTGTCTGTTCACGTAGTACATACGGTCCCAGTTGATCTGCTGATTGGCTTCGTTGGCTGTCCAGTAGTCGTACAAGCGGTCGTATTGTTCCTTGAGGAAGGGATTCTGCTTCAGATACTCGCTATTGTTCTTGTTGGGATCGTGCACGTCGAAGATGCTCGAGGGCAAGTTCTTGTAGTAGTCGGGGCGAGGGTCATAGGCGTCGCCATTCCAGCCCAGCGCAGTCGTGCCATATTTGCCGTATTTGAAGGCAGCCGAAGTGACCAACTTCATCTTATCCCCCTTGTTCCAGTCCCAAGTCAGGATGGCTGTGGGTTCATAACTCTTCACCACGCGAGCATTGCGCTTTTCGCCGTTCTGATATCCCCAATTGGGGTTGTAGTAGTGCGAACCGGTCAACCAATACGCTTCTTCGGTCGAAGCACCCTGCTGGCCGCGCTCTGTGGGCGAACCAAAGGTGACGAGCGACAGGCTGTGGCGATTGTTGAACTTCTTTTCGGCTGCCAGGAAGTAGCTGAACGAGTTGTAGAAGGTACCCTCGATCACACCCTCCTTGGCCCAGCGGTAACCCACACTACCGGCCAGCGCCCAACCACTGGGCATCAAACCAGTGGCATAGGTGTACATACCGCGGGCTACGTAGTTGCGGTTGGTACCCGAGAGGGCCAACTTCGAACCTTCGGCAAACTGGCTGGCGCGTGTATTGATCGACGTCGCACCACCGATGCCGGGCAGGGTGAAGTTGTTGTAGCCAAACTCGGCCACACCCTCCTGATTGCGCACCGCGTCGTTCATACCACCGATCATACCATAGCTGAAACTACCCCTTTCGGCATCGTTCAGCACCACGCCGTTCATCAGCGTCTGACTGTATTTGTTGTCATAGGCTCTGACACGATAGCGCATGGGGCTGAAGCGGTAGCCCACTTCGGACAGGAAGTAGTCGTCCTTAGCCGCCACGATCGACGACACCGTCTGTGCCGCGTCATTATCTTCGTCCAATTGTGCTTCGCTGAACGTGAAGTCGAACTCATCGCTCTGCGTCTGCAGTGTGTCCACAGTAGTCTGTGCCATAGCGCTTGCCGAAATGCAACAAGCCAGCGCCATCATTTTTACACCTTTGCTCATATTCTGATTGTGTTTTGTTTACTTTGAAAGTGTGTTGCGCCCTGCGAAAAAAAGGTCTAATGTTTTTTAAAAAAAGTCTAACCTTTTTCAAATTCCTCGGCGGTTTTTTCAAAAAAGGTCTAACCTTTTTCATCCACCCGTTTTTTCCGCTTCGAGTCGCTAAAGACAAGCAAAGTTATACAAAAAACTACAAAGCCCACTTGAATAACGATATTTTTTCCAAATTATGTCCTCAGATATGCTGATTTCTCGTTTTTTTTTAAGAATTTTGCGTGTGAATTTACCTTAACTTTGGTAAAAAAAGAATTATGACTATGCGAAAGATATTTTCAGTAATACTGCTGGTATTGTGTGCGGCACTGACCGCCTCGGCTCAGTCGGGCAAGAAATATGCCCTCTATGGCGTGGCTTTCTACAACCTGGAAAACCTCTTCGACACGGTGCACGACTGTGGCAAAAACGACTACGAATTCCTGCCCGATGGCAAAAACAAATGGGGCAAGATGAAGTACGAAGCCAAACTGAAGAATATGTCGAAAGTGCTGAGCGAACTCTGCACCGACAAGCATCCGTTGGGCGCTGCCGTGATGGGCGTGTCGGAAATCGAAAACCGCAAGGTATTGGAAGACCTGGTGAAGGAACCAGCACTGCGCGATCGCAACCTGCAAATCGTACACTACGACGGACCCGACCGCCGCGGCGTGGAATGTGCTGTGCTCTACAACCCCCGTCTGTTCAAACTGGAAAGCAGTATGCTGGTGCCCTATTTCTATCTGGACAAAGATCAACCCGAGGTAGACCTGGGCTTCTCGGTCAAGGGCGGCAAGATCGTGCCCGACTCAGTCCTGCGCGGCGATACCACCTATATCACACGCGGCTTTCTGGTGGCTACAGGACGTCTGGGCGGCGAGCGCGTACACGTGATCGTCAATCACTGGCCCTCGAGAGCAGCAGGCAGTTTCGCCCGCGAACGTGCAGCCTATCAGGTGTACCACCTCAAGGAAGCATTGCTATCGCTCGACCCCGAGTCCAAAATCATCATCATGGGCGATATGAACGACGATCCATCTGACCCCAGCATGACAAAATCCCTGCAGTGTGTGCACCGCATCAAGGATGTGAAGGACGCTCACTCGACCTTCAACCCCTGGTGGGAGACCTTGTACAAAGTAGGTCAGGGCTCATTGCTCTACGACGGCAAGTGGAATCTGTTCGACCAAATCGTATTGAGCGGCAATCTGATGAGCGACGACCGCAGCCGCTTGGTGTACCACCGCCACGAAGTCTTCGTGCGCGACTACCTGTTCCAACAGGAAGGACGCTACCGCGGCAACCCCAAGCGTACCCATGCCGGCGGCGTATGGCTCAATGGCTACAGCGACCACCTACCCACCATCGTCTATCTGGTGAAGGAGGCGAAGTAAGAGGAATGCTTAGAATCTTTAGAGTCCTTAAAGTCCTTAAGCCCCTTAAAGACCTTAGAGACCTTAAAGACCCTAAATCCCCTAAAGACTTTAAAAAAAACTACAACAATAACACATGGCACAAAAACCATCCATCCCAAAGGGCACGCGCGACTTCAACACCGTCGAAATGGCGCGCCGCAACTACATCTTCGACACCATCCGCAGCGTATATGCACTCTACGGCTTCCGCCAGATCGAAACGCCTGCGATGGAAAACCTATCGACACTGATGGGTAAGTATGGCGAAGAAGGAGATAAACTCTTGTTCAAAATACTCAACTCGGGCGACTTCAAAAAGAACGTGCCCGCAGAAGATTATAACGAAAAAACCGCAGCACAATTGGCATCGAAATTCTGCGAAAAGGGCTTGCGCTACGACTTGACCGTGCCCTTCGCACGCTTCGTCGTACAGCACCGCGACGAATTGCAAATGCCTTTCAAGCGCTACCAAATCCAGCCCGTATGGCGCGCCGACCGTCCACAAAAGGGACGCTACCGCGAATTCTATCAATGCGATGCCGACGTAGTGGGTTCGGACTCGCTGCTGAACGAAGTGGAATTGATGCAAATCATCGACGAAGTCTTCACACGCTTCGGCATCCGCGTCAGCATCAAGATCAACAACCGCAAGATCCTGACCGGTATGGCAGAAATCATCGGTGCGGCGGACAAAATCGTGGATATCACCGTAGCCATCGACAAGTTGGACAAAATAGGTATCGACAAAGTCAACGACGAACTGCGTGCTGCAGGATTGAGCGACGCACAGGTGGAAACCCTACAACCCGTGATCAATCTGTCGGGCTCGAACGCAGAAAAACTGCAAACCATGCGCCAAGTCCTCGCCGCGTCTGAGGTAGGACTCAAGGGTTGCGAAGAAGTGGAATTCGTGCTCAACGCACTGACCGACGCCGCCGGCAACTCAGCACTGCGCAACGAGGTAGACTTCGACTTGACCTTGGCACGCGGTCTGAACTACTACACAGGCTGCATCTTCGAAGTGAAAGCCCTCGACGTACAAATCGGTTCGATCACCGGCGGCGGACGCTACGACAACCTGACCGGCATCTTCGGTCTGCCCGGCTTGAGCGGCGTGGGCATCTCGTTTGGCGCCGACCGTATCTACGACGTGCTCAACCAACTCGACCTCTACCCAGCCGCTGCTACCACAGCCACACAACTGCTCTTCATCAACTTTGGCGCCGCCGAAGCCGCACACTGTCTGCGCTTGGCACAACAGGTACGCGCCGCTGGCATCTCGGCAGAAGTCTATCCCGACGCAACCAAGATGAAGAAGCAAATGAGTTACGCCAACGCTGGCGCAGTGCCCTACGTAGCGCTGGTGGGCGAGAACGAAATGCAACAAGGCGTCGTGTCGTTGAAAGACATGAACTCGGGCGAGCAAATGCAACTGACCATCGACGAAGTAATCGCCAAGATTAAGGGATAAGGCGCCGTATTCTATTTCTACGCTAAAACAAAATCCATCAGACCAGTCCTCTCTCATCCTTATCGCAGGAGCGAGTTGCTGAGTCCCGTGATGGTAGAAAATAATAATCCCTCCGGATGCATAGTCCGGAGGGAATTTTGTATACAAATATTAGGCGTATAGGTCAAATATTACCTGCGCTTCGTACGATCTGTTTTGGCTTTTCTATTTTCTGGGGAATTCTTCTTTCATCTACACCATCACGTACTCCACGCCAAACCATTCGTCGAGCGTTCTGTCCACTCGTGCATTGATCTCGGGGGTGATGTTTGCCTGGATCTTCTTGTAGACGTACATCACTGCTATGCCGTCGTCCAGCACGCCGAGTACCTTGAACACCGAGCGGGGAACGAGGTCCATCGGCAGGATGGTGTAGGCTATGGCAGCGTAGATCAGAATGCGATCCAGGGTCGAAGTTTTTTCATCTTGTAATACGTAGTAGAATTGCAGTATTGGTCGTGCTGCTACACGTCCTGCCTTCAACGCCCAGGGGCGTATGCGGTCTACGAGGTCACTGATTTTCTTGTGCCAATCTACGTTTCTCAGTCTTTGACGTAGCGCACTGGTGTCTTTGCCTAATATGTAGTAGGCCAAGATCAAAAGGCAAATAGTAGTCATCATCTTTTTTCTGTTTTAAGGGTTTATTACTTAGTCCGCGGTGTTGTGCAATTTCTCGCAGGTCTTGCAAAGTCTCTCATTCGCCTTGCAGATTTTATAGCCAGTCTTGCAAAGTCTCTCATACGCCTTGCAGATTTCTTGGCCAGTCCTGCAAAAAGTCTTGCTCACCAGGGATAATGCAAAGGTAGTGATTCTGTTGTCAAAGTACCTCCTGTTCCCAACGTTTCAAGCTAATCGTTCTGTTTTTGCCATCAATGCCCTGCAACGTTGCAACCCATTTATTGCGCCTTTTGTGCAGTCTGTGGCAGATGGCTCTTTGTTTTTCTCTCTAATAAGTCTTGGTTAATTTTACCTTGCTATTCTGTGGTCGTCATTTCTTCAAGGATTTCGATCCATCGGGCAGGCAGGGCGACATTGTCCAGTGCTGTCGTGCCGACAAATAGGGGTGCCATGTCCTCGTCGCGGAAGCCTGCGATGCCACAGCCGATACGTGTGACGAGGAAGGTCAGTTCGGGATGCGCCTTGGCATAGGCTGCGAAGTCGTCCACGTAGGGGCGGATGTCCTCCACGCCGCCGTGCATCGTGGGGATGGCATAGCATTGTCCCGTCATGCCCACACCGACGCCCCACTCGGCGCCAAATTTATTGTAAGCGTGGCGTGCTGCGCCGCCGCCGTGCTGGCCAGCCAGATTGCTGCCGAATACGAACACTTCATGTTCGCCCAGCGAGTCGATTCTGTTTGGCGACTTTTTCATACATAGGTGGTTCTGTTGCATAGTAGTTTTGTCTTAATAATGAGATATTGAGATTAAAATTCCAGCATAAATGAAGATTGCTTCAGCGCTTGGTAGGCATCTTTGTCAAAGCGGTATTTGTTGGGGATGCGTGTCGGCGTGTTTTCGGGCCGAGTTTCTGCTTCCACCAGGATACCCAGACGGAGTATTTTCTTAGCAAAGTTTCTGCGGTCGAAGGTGTGTTGCAGGATCTCCTCGTACAGATGTTGTATCTGGCTCATGGTGAAGACTTCGGGCATCAGGTCAAATCCGATGGGGCGGAAGTGTATGCTTCGCCTCAGTTCGTCGATGGCGCGCTCCACGATCTCCTGGTGGTCGAAGGCCAGTGTGGGCAGTTCGTTCAGGGCAAACCATTGCGCATTCTTGGCATCGTCGCCGCCACGGACTTCGCTCATTTTCACCAGGGCGTAGTAGGCGATGGTGATGACGCGTTCGCGTGGGTCGCGATCTACGGCGCTGAAGGTGTGAAATTGGTACATTTCGGCTTGCTCTACGCCGGTTTCTTCGCGCAGTTCGCGGCGTGCACCTTCCTCGGCGGTCTCGTCAATATGCACGAATCCTCCGGGCAGTGCCCACTGGTCTTTGTAGGGGTTGATACCGCGCTGGATCAGCAGGATCTTGATCTTGCTGCCGTCGAAACCGAAGATTACGCAGTCCGTAGTCACGGATGGATGTGGGTATTTGTACTGGTACATGCGTTTGCTTGTATTTTTTGTATTTGTCAGACTGCGGTCCGTGTGGAGCGGTCTGATGATGATATATTTCTACACTATTTTTCTATTGTGTTAATCTTACACAGTGCAAAAGTAGAGAATTATTATTTTACTACCAAATAAATTGGGTGAAAAATACACAAATGGGCGAAAAAACTTATTTCCTGTCGTTTCGTACGGCAGTGCGGGGTGGCAAAAGGTAGGGTAAAAGTGGGGTAAAAGTGAGGTGCGGAGTGGCGAAAGTGGGGTGAGGAGTGCCAAAAGTGAGGTGAGGGGTGGCAAAAGTAAGATGCGAGGTGCCGAAAGTGAGGTGAGGGGTGGCAAAAGTAAGGTGCGAGGTGGCGAAAGTAGGGCAAAAATGGGGCGAGGGAACTGCTTTTGGCGTGATCGGAATGGGGTGCAAAAAAAAGTTAGACCTTTTTTAAAAAAAGCCTAACCTTTTTCGAAAATCCCTTAACCTTTTTCAAACGAGGTCAAGGGTTGTTGATTTTATAGATTTTCCTGAACTAAGAAACTTGACGATATAAATCAAAAAAGTTGCTTAGAAATAGTAGGAAACGTGCAGTTTGAAGGCGTTGGCACGATAGTCGTCCTTGCCCGTCATGTTTTGCAATCCGTTCATGATAGCGTTGCCCCAGTTGTCCACTCTCTCGCCAGCTTTGCTCAGACCGAAGTTGTATGCCAATCCCACTTCCACGTGTTTCACGATGCGCAGACCGCAGCCCACGTTCCAGTTGACCGTCAGATTTTCTTGGCGGAATGTCGAAGGGATGTTGTCAAACCAGTTTTCCTCTCCCCCATCCCACATAAAGTCAAACTGTGGTCCTGTGGCAATATAGAGTGATAGCGCATCGCCCAGTCCGATATTGTATCGTGCATTGATGGGCAGCGACACATAGTCGGTGGTGTGGGTGGACGAATAGGTCTGTCCTGTCAAACCGACAAACTTGATGTTGTGTTGTGCCTGTTGATAGAGGACGGCTGCATCAAGGCCAAATTCGAGCACGAAGCCCATGTCTATCTTGGGACCGACGAACCATCCCACACGGTTGGTCGAGTCAAAGAATTTGGCGTTTGTGCCCTTCATATTCAGTTTTGTCACATTCATACCACCGGTCAATCCCCAGTCGAAATCGAAGGCTTGCGCAGTAGTTGCCCCCATTGTGGTGAGCAGTAGGATCAGGCTGAGTAAAGTCTTTTTCATATACACTGTGTTGCTTTTGTAGTTATATTTATACCTATTTGTATCGTTTGTCGTGAGCAAAATTAAGGAAAAAATATCGTCCCACCATCATTTTGCCCCCTCATTAAGTTTTTTTGTCATTTTCACAGAGAGTCGGGCGGGGTGGTATATTGCAGGCGATGCGAGGGCCGACCATCTGTGACCTTGCGACGTATCAGAGGCAAAATATGTCCGAAGCCAGAGGGCATCGGTGGTGCGCCTGGTTCCGGACACAAGTGTGTATCGACTACTGCATCATGGCTTTACCAGGGAGAGTAGTAGTTGCCGTTGTAATAATTGTTGTAGTAGTTGTCGTTAAAATAGCTATTGGCTCGGTCGCAGTATAGTTCAGCTTTGTCCCAAAGGTTGCTGACATTTTTGGCTGTGCCATAAAGGTTTTCGGCATTGTTTTCGTATTCCGTGATATACTGTTGCACCTCAGACACAATGGTATTCTTGAAATAATATTGATCGTAGTAATAGTCGCGATAGTTGGACAGCGACTCCACCTGTCTATTTACGAAATTGTAGTGCGATTCGGCCATTTTCGATTTCACCGCCTTGAGGCTTGACACAAGTTTGGTGCAGTTGGACAGATACTCCCTTTCAGCCAGCGATTGTGCCTCGCTGATGGTCGAACTGGCTTGAGCCAGGTCACTATACGATACAGCATTGGCCAGGCTCCACGCATAGTTGTAGTCGGAGATGATGCTTTCGACCAGTTTGAGCGAGTCCATCGTGCTACGGCTAAAGGGGTATTTGCGGCTGAAGTCGGTCAGATTGTACAACTTTGATATAGCGCCCTGCATGTAGCTGAGTTCATCGTCTTTCCACTCGCTGCCGGCGAAGGTATTGAACGAACGCTTCAAGAGCCACGTGCTGTATCTGCGTGTCAGCTCCTTCATCTGTCGATTGCCCTCCTTTGGTTTGATCTTATCCTCGGCCACATAGATATCGATTTTGTTGAGTATGTTGTCAAAGATGCGATCCTTCTCGGTGGGTTTGTTCGTTTGATCCAACGACTTATAGTAAGTTTGCAAATTACCCTTGTATTGGTTGACATCCTTGCGGGCAATGGGTGGATCTACGCTGTCCTTGGCAAAGAACAGCACGCCACCGATAGCCAGTGTGACAGAGAGGACGAGTATGATGATTTTGAAGAGTTTGATTATTGGAGTCTTTGCCGAGAAGCTGCAAAGAAGTATTTGAAGTTGGTGGAAAACCCAGTTGTTCATACGTTCTATTTGTAAGGGAGACGAGCTATGAAAAGAATATTTAAAATGTTAGCTGCAAGTATAATAATCTTAATTGTTAGCATCACAGTGTCCTTGTTAGTGCATATTATAGCCAAAACATCTATTGTTTTACTGATAGTCATAGGAGTGGTTGCACTGCTGGGTTGTGGTTATGTGTTTACCAAATAACAGAAAGGGGGCTTTGAATAATGGAAAGTTGCAAAATTTTTCATGTGTGGCATGTAAAGTCTGTATTTGATTGTATAGTCTTTGCTAAAGATAAAACTTACGCAAAAAGAAAAGCAATTAAGAGAATGATGAAAATAAAAAATATAAAAACAGCTGCCAGAGATTGGGAGGTAGAAGAATTTACTCCTAAAACTTATGGTGGCTGTTTTAGTTTTAGTGACTAAGAAAGGAGACAAATAATATGAATATCAAAACAGGATGGAAGCTATTCGAAATGAGAGACGACGGCAAGTTATTTCCTCTTTTTATTGGAAAAACAAAGGAAACGCCTATGAACGAGTGGGTGCCTGCAGAAATTGTTATGGAGCACAAAGGCTTTAGTCATCGTCCAGGTTGGCACTTGGGCACACAACTTCCCTCTGCTCCATGGTTAATGGGTGCGGATGGTACATATAAATCTCAAAGAGGCAAGAGATTTAGACGCGTTTGGTGTGAGGTTGAATATGTAGCTGACATTGACTATACAGAAGTTGTTGATCAGCTTCCTAAGAAATGTTTTGTGGACAGGCTCCCAGACGGAGGCTTTTATAACTTTAGAGAATCTGGTAACAGACTGTGGGTTATTGCAGATAGAATTAAAGTAACT
>JAGKTZ010000040.1 GCA_021153165.1 Prevotellaceae bacterium | reverse complement strand
TGGTCGTCCACCATTCATGATTGATTCGCAAAATCAGAATTCATTTGAGGCTGAGCACCAATTATACAATGCTCATATAAATGAAAGACCTCCTGCTATATACACTTATCGTAAAGAGGTATTTGAGAAGGCGCATCCCAGTCAGACCTATGAAAAAGACTATCCCGACTGGCTCGAAGCACTAATCCTGAAATGCCTAGAGAAGAAAGAAGAGGATAGATTCCAAAGCGGTAAGGCATTGATGGTATTTGCACAAGAGAGTGAACATCAACCTACGCCAGAAACGATAGTGGCAGAAGTTGTTGCCTTACAACCGGAACACTTTAATGCTCCACCGCTTCCCTCCACACAAGTTTTGCCAGATGAAACGCTTGTTGTCGGAAGGATGGCGGATAAACCTGAGTTTAAGGCGGTGAGTGATGTGAGGGTAGAAACCTCTGTACCTCCCCCTCCTAAGCCTATGCCTGAGCAAAGTCCGCAATCAGATTTAGGAAACAAAACTATTTCAAGTGAGGAGCGTAAACGATCTTCTTTTAACAAATGGTTTTTCTCAACATGTATAGTCGCGATAATTTTGGGTTTGATTATTGCTGGTGTTGGGGGTCAGGATAATACATCTGGTGGTGAAGGTGTAGGGTCTCAGGATAATACATCTGGTGGTGAAGGTGTAGGGTCTCAGGATGATACATCTGGTGGTGAAGGTGAAATTGTCCCTGAAGATACCCTTGGATATGTCTCTGAATTTACCGTCAATGGTGTATCTTTCCAGATGGTCTATGTCCAGGGTGGCACCTTCCGCATGGGCTCTAATGATTCGGAGGCTTATAGCCGTGAGCAACCAGTGCACAGCGTCACCTTGCGTGACTACTATATTGGTGAGACCGAGGTGACTCAGCAGTTGTGGCATGCCGTGATGGGCTCTAACCCGTCGTATTTCACTGGCGACAGTCAGCGTCCAGTGGAAATGGTCTCTTGGGACGATTGCCAAACCTTTATTAGCCGGCTCAATGATTTGACCGGAAAGGACTTCCGCCTGCCCACAGAAGCCGAATGGGAGTATGCCGCACGTGGGGGTAACAAATCTCGTGGGTATAAATACAGTGGTAGCAACACCTTGTCGGATGTGGCGTGGTATTATAATAATGCCTCTGGCACAACCCATCCCGTCAAGCAGAAACGCTCCAACGAATTGGGACTATACGACATGAGTGGTAACGTCTGGGAATGGTGTCAGGATTGGTATGATAGTGACTATTATAGTCAATCCCCCTCGTATAATCCTGCTGGTCCAGACTCGGGCTCTAACCGTGTGAATCGTGGGGGCAGCTGGGGCTGCGATGCCTTGGGCAACCGTGTGGCTTTTCGCGACAACATTATTCCCGTCAATCGCTACCGCGCCCTAGGGCTGCGACTGGCCCTATAGTTCATATAATCTAAGCTAAGACAGGATTGGGTGTGGGAGGTGTGAAGCAAAAGGGGAGAGAGAGACGAACCCCAAAAACGAAACGCATGGCACACCCAATGACAAACTAAAAAATATTATGCAAATCAAGATATTTACTATATCACCAATAGACAAATGAAAAAGATCTATCTATTAATCGTCACAGTAGTTCTCCTAGGACTATTCTTTAAACTGTTTTCTAACTCCAATGAGCGTTTTCAGAGTGTGGAGCAGCGCTATGAGAATGGTGGGGCTGTGAATCTAACCGCTGATATGGGTGCGGATAGGTTGGCAACAATCCTATTGACTCATAGTTATGTGCAGACAAAGGAAGATGCGAAGTTTATTGCTAATACTTTATCCAAGAAGTTGCAAGAGAATGAAAGACCTGGTGCACTGCTTGAACTGAATAAACGTATCTGGCAAGCGAAAGCTGCAGAAATCGATAGTGCCGGAGGTGAGGGTCTACGCGCAAAGTTGTTGCAATCTCAAATTAATTTAGGCATTGATGATGACTTTGCCACTTTTGAAAAGGGCGCGTGGAAAAATCAAGGTGTCGACCTGAATGAGAAAAATGGCGTCATCAAGGTAGAAGTAACCAATGAAGATAGTGCTTGTGCCGGTGTGGCTGTGCGTCTGTGTGAAGAGTATGTGGATACACTGAATGGTCCGCCTACAGCGACACGTCGTGTGCTGGCCTATAAGCGTACAAATGATGATGGTGAAGTGGTCTTCAATGGATTGGATCCCCAAAAGTCGTATAGTGTGCTGCCCATCAGAAAAGGGTATGAATATGGCAGTTCAAGGGGTACTGTGGGTGGAACTTTGGAAAAAGTGCATAAAGGCAAAGCCAATTTTGAATTTAAAGAGAAGGAGCATTTGATCAGACTGTTTGATGAAACTACGCTGAAGCAAATCAAAGAAGAAGGTACTGTGACTGTGCGCACACCAAAAGAATACAAGGATGAATTGGTCTGGTATGTCGTGCTGGTGCTCGGTGCATGGTGGGTGTTGTATATCACGAGCGTGGTGCGACGCAAGTCTATCGATGAAACTATGCTGTCGGTATTGATGATGCTGACAGGACTGAGCCTTTTGTCCATGTTCTCGATAAACGACCCCCTTTGTGACAGATTGTTGGGTGTGGATATGGGAACCGGTATATTGGTCGGTATCATTGTGATATTTTTATTGCAGTTTGTCAATTTCAAGAAGTTTTATCAAGATAGATATTGGATTTCGTTTGATGCACCGATGTCTATCCTTATATGGTTCTTCTTTAAACCCTACAAACAAAAGGTAAGTAGGTTGAGCGAAGTGCTGACCGACAAACGTAAAAATGTGCTCATCAAATGTGCGGCCTTATTGATAATCGTATTGACCCTGCCCCTAATGGTGTTGGACGTGATTGGATTAACCAAGTTGCATGATTGGGTAGAACAAAAAGCAGACCGATTGCCCAAGGGAATTGGGTATGTGTGCGTCGCTTTGTTGTTGACACTCTTATTATTCACTCCATTAGGCGCTTCAGTCGGTGGTATGAAGGTTAATTTGAATCTTGGCTTTTTGTTTCAACCAAGTGAAATCGCCAAGTATCTGTTTGTTATCTCTGCTGCAGCCTATTTTAGTGTTAAGGCAGATTCGATTGTAAGGTATTCTGCACAAGGCAATCTGAATCTGATTTCGTCTAAACTCAAGATGCTTGCAGTAATACTGATCTGTCTGTTGCTTTTGATGGGATTGTATTTGCTACTGGGTGATATGGGTCCCGCTTTGGTGTTGGCATTTACATTCATTATTATCTATTCTATAATTAAATCAAAGATAGAACTTGAGGGACAATCAGATGGCGTAATATTAAAACGCATATTCACGAGTGATGTGGCTATGCTGATTTATGGTGTGCTAAGCTTTGTCTGCTGCGTACTTATCGGACATTATTTAGATAATCTCGCTCTGTTTAGCGGATTATGGTTTGTCGTTTGGATTGTAGGAGGCATATTGAGGAAACAACTATTTGAAACCCCTATTGTCTTCAACTTGATTATAGTCTGTTTTATGTTTGGTAGTAGCCTCTTAGGTGGTGGTATAGGCGAACGCTTAGAAGCACGCAATGAAATGTGTACCAATACTTGGGGGGTATTACCAGTAGATGGAGTGAAGGGAGACCCTGGTGCGAATACTCAAGTTGCAGAAGGTCTTTGGGGCTTAGCTTCCGGTGGTATAAAGGGACAAGGTCTTGGTGATGGTTCTCCACATTTTATCCCGGCATTCCATACGGATATGGTGTTGGAAAGTATTGCAGAGCAAATGGGATTTATCGGCGTCTTTGTAATAATTGTGCTGTTTGCAATATTATTACGTAAGACTATCGTTTGGGGATTCCGCACAGCGCATCCGTTCCTGTTCTTCCTATGTTTAGGAGTTGCCGTTGTGACGGGTGTACAATTCTTGATTATCTCGTTGGGTAGTCTTGGTATTATACCTTTGACCGGCGTCACGGTACCTTTCTTCAGTTTTGGTAAAGTAAGTGTGATTTTGAATATGTTTGCCTTTGGTGTAGTCCTTTCAATAGCTTCGCACATTACTGAAGAATACAAGAAGACTAGCGCAGAAATGATTCAGATGAGTCAGAAAAATATGGAGAAATATAACTACTCGATATCTATTCTGAGTGGAGTATATAGTTGTGTAGCTTTGTTCATTTGTGGCGTGTTCTTCTATTATCAATATGTTGAGCGTGATGAAATCTTGACAAAGCCTGTTTATGTCAATAGTGCGAGTGGTGTACCAGTGTTAGCCTATAATCCACGTATTGCACAATTGACAAACAAAATGTATCCAGGCGATATCTATGACCGTAATGGCGTGTTGCTGGCTACAAGCAACAAGTCAAAGTTGAAATCGCATTCAACGACTTATGCCCTCAGTGGTGTGGAGTGTGATACGTCTAAAGTGCAAAGACGCTATTATCCCTATGGCGAACACTTGTATTTCATGCTTGGTGATTTCAATTCAAAACTATTCTTTTCATCAAGTGACGTGAGTCCGCGTGGCTATATGGCAGAAGCAAGGCACCTGAGTGATTTGAGAGGCTTTGATAATATTAAAGTAGACAAAAATGGCAAACCAGTTCGTGTGGTGTTGAACTCAAGTGAATGGGCACCAGGAAAATTCCATGCTGCAGATTATTCTACGTCAACAGGTGAAATCCAAGTGCGTGACTACAGTAGACTATTGCCTTATCTGAAAGCAGGCCTTTATAGTGATGTTAACGCAAAGTTCGAAGGTAAGGATGCTGGATTGTGGCATGTGGGTGATATTCGTCCTAAAGATGTGCATATTACTTTGGATGCAGTATTGCAGACACGCTTACAAGATGCTTTGGCAGAATATGCAAAACAAAATTTCAATGATACAAAATGGAATAAGTTGCGTATGTCTGTCGTTGTGCTTGATGGCGCAAATGGTGATATGTTGGCATCTGCTAATTATCCTTTGCCCGACTATGTGATGTTGAAAAATGCTCCAAATGTTTATGAAAAAGTGGAAAAGAACCAGGAATCAAACTGGAAGGCCTATACAGATATGGACTTGGGCTTGGTGCGTGCTACGGCACCAGGTTCTACGGCTAAAGTTATTTCGGCAATCGCCGGATTGCGCAAGATTGGAGTAGATGCTGCTAATCCAGAACTGGATGATTATTATTATGATATTGACCCCGTTCAGAAAGTTGGACTTGAACCAACAGGAAGAGTGACTATGCGTGATGCAATTGTGAAATCTTCAAACTGTTATTTTATCAACTTAATCAATGATCATAATGTTTATGACTCTCTGGCTTATGTATATCGAACAGTTGGTGTGAATATCAATGGTAGCAGTCCCTATATCTTGAATTATAATACGTATAATCCCAATACGCACTGGGATGCTAAAGTGATAATTCAAGCAAGTGGAGCAACTACAGCTTATAAAAATTATATAAAGAAATATCGTAATATTAAGGATCCTCGCATGAATAAGCATGAGGCTTGGTGGTGGGTCTGGGGACAAGGAAAAATGGCAGCTACACCATTGGCAATGGCAAGAGTAGCTTCGATTGTGGGTAATTATGGTAGTATGCCTGTAACTCGATTTGTCCTAGATTCGGCAAAAGTCAGTGTTCCCGTGATTACATATGCTGAAGCAGAACGGCTCAATGAATTTATGAAGGAAGAAGCTGTTGTGAAGAAATTTACAAATGCTAATGTCGGAGGAAAAACAGGTACCGCAGAACGTATACTATATATCGATAATAAGGTAAAGAAACCTCATGATGGTTGGTTTATCTGCTTTGTTGAAAATTCTCGCATAAAGAAGAATGGTCAAGTTTATATAGCACCTTTGGGTGTCGCTGTTAGATTGGAGCGCCTGGGAAGTGGTATGTCAGACAAGGCCGTCGATGTAACGAGAGACGTAGTGCTTGAAGTACTTGGTGAATTAGGATATTTGCAATAATCTGTATGATTTGTAGATGTCGTGTGACACATGTCATATGAAATTTGTAATTTTGCTTACAATAAGTACCTTTATAAAGACTATATGAAAAGCCATGATCTCGTTATCAGATACCCTATTAATATGTTGATATTAGTGTAGGCTTGTGTGTTGGTAGTCCCTTCTGTCTGTGGTTGTAAAGAAAAACCTCAAAATGTGGAAGAGTAGAAACCCAAAGATCTCAAATTATAGTCAATGGGGGTGTACTTTTACAATGAAATATGTTGAGAGAGGCTTTACTGATAGACAATGTCGTCTGAGCAATCGGGCTGGTGTCAAAGACTATGAGTCGAGCTGTTGTAGTAGTTTTCGCTTAGCTATGAAATAATATAATATTTTGTCTAATAAAAAAAATCTAAAAAAATGAGTCAACAAAATCAAAGTAGTAGAGCATTTCTTTTCTTGGTGGTGGCTTTAGTAGTGCTATTGATTGTTGTGGTGGTTGGGTTTGGCCTATATTTTCTTCATAAATTAGATGAGTCTTCTAAACAGAATGAAAAAATTGAAAAAATTGATAGCCAACTTCAAACGTTGCAGGAAGAGCAAGAAGAGAATTCAGATTATGAGATTAAAAGAAATTCTCAGTCAAAAAATGATAAAAAAGCACAAACTGTTCAAACACCTGTTGAGTCGAAAGTTAATACTTCACTTTTAGTCGTAGCTTATGTAAAAGATGAAGATGGGTATACCAATGTTCGTAGTGGAAAGGGTACACAATATTCAATCATTGGAAAGTATAAGGACGGCGCTTCTGTACTCGTCCATCCAGATGACTTTTCAAAGAGCTGGATGCGAGTTTATCATGACAATGGTGTTTTCTATGGTTATATGAGTCGTAATAAAATAGTTAATCAAAATGCACCAACTACACCTACTTTAGTTTACGCTTATGTCATAGATGAGGATGGTTATACAAATGTGCGTAGCGGCAAAGGCACAAATTATCCTATCGTTGGAAAAGTATCTGATGGAAATGCTATCTTAGTCAACGCTGATGACTTTTCAAAGAGTTGGATGCGAGTTTATCATGATAATGGTACTTTCTATGGTTATATGAGTCGCAATAAAATAGTGAGATAATTATTATTTTGCAAATGGAGGTGGTATAATAGTCAACTCCCTAGAGGTCTGTACCAACAATCCTTTTGTTGTTTATTATAAGTTTTAATTTTTTCTCCTTGGGAGCAAGATTAGAAAACCAAGTGGCTCTTTCTTCTGATTTGCGGACTAACTGGGAGATTGCAAAATATTTTTTTAACATTTAACTATAAATCAATAATTAGATAATGAATCAGGGGGATGATTTTTAACTGCTGATTCGCATTGTTAATATGGTTTTCCTTGAAGAATATACACTATTAGAAGAATTAGGTCAGGGCGGGTATGCCACTGTTTATAAGGTTAGACATAATACGTTGGGTTATGTACGTGCGATACGTGTGCTCAATGCTGTGATAGCTCATGGCGAGAATGATCCAACATATCAGAAATTTCTGAATGAGTGTCGTTTGTTGTTACGTTTGGGTAATGGCAATCACCCTAATATCGTTCATATCTATCAACCATTGTTGAAAGCTCAGCGTGCAATTGTTGAAATGGATTATGTGGATGGTCAAAACTTGACAAACTTCCTTGCAGATCATTCTTCATTGATCCCAACTCACGAGGTGATAAGGCTTTTGCAAGATATTTCAAGTGCACTAGCTTATTGTCATGAGGATATCTACAAATTCTGTATGGATCGTGACGAAGATCATCTGCAAACAGATCCTCAAAATGGTCGTAAAGTTCTGATAGATGCTCAAACCCATCAGCGTCTGGTCAAAAAGTACCAAGTCATTCATAACGATCTTCATTCAGCCAATATAGTTAGGCGTGAAAGTGGGAGCTATGTACTATTAGACTTTGGGTTAGCGATAGAGGGAGAAACAGTTGTGCGTAGCAGTCGTCGCAAGAATGGCGCACCGGAATTTAAATCTCCGGAGAAGTGGGACAACGAGACACTGCTCTCCACCGAGTCAGATATTTATAGTTTTGGAGTTGTGCTATATGAAATGTTGGCTGGTTCTGTCCCCTTTAGCTTTGATAAAGATAGTATAAATGCAATTGAGGCAGAGTATAAACTATGTCAAGCTCATAGATCAATGCCACCGACATCTATCTATGAAAAAAGAAAACTCGCTTTTGAGAAAGCAAATCCTGGTCAACAATATGTAAAAGACTATCCAGATTGGTTAGAAGAGGTTATTATGCGATGCCTTCAAAAGCGTCCAGAGGATAGATTTGCAAATGGTAAGGAATTATTGGATTTTGTGCAATCTCATATACAAGATAATCAGCAAACTGAAAAAATAGTGTATGTTGAAAAGCCTGTGATGCATGATGCGCCTGTTGTTTCGACTCCTCCTTCTCCCATAATATCAAATGTTTCTAAAAAATCGTCAGGCGGCGCATGGAAATTCTTGTTTTGGGTGTTATTCCTCTTGAATGTCATAGGTCTCGGAACTACTGCGATAGTTATGTCTCAATATGATATCAAATTGACCAATATTAATGACCAATTTGTCAAACGTCAATTGAAAGATGATGGTTTGCGATCTAACGTACGTTCTGGTGCAAGTATGAGTGCTCACCCCATTGGTGAACTGGAAAGCGGCGAATACGTTTTAGTTCACAAAGATGATGTAGACTCAAGGTGGCAACGTATTTATCACGAAGATGGTACCTTGTATGGATATGTCAGTAGGAATCGTTTTCAGCCTTAGTCTTTGATTTATAATTATAGTTTTATGTCAGTTTTTTTAGAAGAATATACGTTGCTTGAAGAACTTGGACAGGGCGGTTTTGCTACTGTCTATAAAGTTCGTCATAATAAATTAGGCTATGTTCGTGCAATAAGAGTAATGAATGCTCTGATTGCTCATGGAGAGTCTGATGCAGCGTTTCAACAATTTCTGGCAGAGTGTCGTATATTGTTACGTTTAGGCAATGGCAATCATCCCAACATAGTTCATATTTATCAACCCCTACTGAGAGCTCAACGTGCTATTGTTGAGATGGATTATGTTGATGGTATAGATATATCCAAATATATCAGAAGTAAATCTTCGTTTGTGGAAGTAGATGAGGTGATCAATTTGATTAAAGATATAGGAGGGGCATTAGCCTATTGTCACGAAGACATTTACAAGTATTGTATGGACCGTGATGAGGATGGTCTTGTGACCAATCCTGCAGATGGAAAAAATGTCTTAATCAATGAAGATATACGCCAACGATTAATTGCTAAGTATCAAGTTATTCATAATGACTTGCACTCATCTAATATCATTCGTCGGGATAATGGCAGTTACGTCCTTTTAGATTTTGGTTTGGCTATCGAGGGTAATAGTGTTGTTCGTAGTAGTCGACGTCGCGATGGAGCTCCTGAGTTTAAATCGCCAGAGAAATGGGACAATATATCACATCTGTCTACTCAATCAGATATATATAGTTTTGGTGTTGTCTTGTATGAAATGTTAGTTGGTCGTGTTCCTTTTGAATTGGACAAGAATAATTACAATACCACCCAAGCAGAGTATCTGTTGTGTGAGGCTCATAAGAACTCGCCAGTTCCTCCCATTTTTGAATTGAGAAAGGCTGCTTTTGAAAAGACTCACCCAGGGCAAACTTATAATAAAGATTATCCTGAATGGCTTGAAGAAATCATTATGAAGTGCTTGTCAAAAGCCGTAGATGATAGATACAAGAATGGAAAAGACTTATATGAATATTTTAAAATCAAACATGCTGAAGAGCTAAAAAAGCGTTCTTTAAAAGAAATACAGACTGTTGTCTCAGTACTTCAATCTCAATTGGAAGAGGCTTTGATATATAAGAGCAACTGCGAGTCTCTATTACAAGAAGCGAATACTCAAAAAGCTGCATTGCAAAAGAGATTGGATGAGACGATGCTCTATTTGGAAATGCAAACCAAAGAGTATAAGTCAATGAAAGCGAGATTGCAGAATATGCGGCAGCAACTTAATGGTGCTACGTTGTCAGCATCCTCAGCCACGCCTGCTTCGTCTGTTGAAATGCAATCAGATAGTATGTTGTCTCCGGACTCTTTATTGTCGGAGAATGTCGCTTTGCAACAACAGTTAAATGAACTGCAGAAATATTCGGAATTGCAAGCCAGTGAATTGGAAAAATGTAAAAAACAAAATGAGGATTTGCAAAAACAACTAAATACAGCATTGCTCGCTTCGTCAAATAACTCAGAAACGTCTGGAGTAGTTGATGTCAAAGAAACCAGCAGTTCGCAGAAGCATTGGAAGTATTTTTTCTTTGTTACACTACTATTGCTGATCATTAGCTCCTCGTTGTTGCTATTTAGAGAAGAGAAAGTTCCATCTATGGCGCAGGATGAGTCATACGCTTCAGATAGTTTGCAAAAATCATTGGATTCTGCGATCCAAGAAAAAGATAGTCTGCAATTAGCATTAAATGAAGCTGTGAAAAATTCTGCTAATCTATCTTCACATTTCAAATCAGCTACAAAAAGTGTAGATGAGAACATCGTAAACAAACTCAAACAAGAATTAAAAGCACTACAGGCTGAAAATGCCAACCTGAAGAAAAAAGCAAGTGGAGCATCATATCAAAGTTCGTCAAGTGCAGACAAGGCTACTATTAATAGTCTAAAACAGCAAGTGACGCAATGGAAAGGTAAGGCTCAAAATGCAGAAAGAGAACTGAATGTAATAAAAAAACAACTTGGTATTTAATATGAGTATATTTGATAAAGTAGCTAAATGGCTAAATGATGATTCTTCCAAAATAGAGGTCGTCGAAAATAGAGTAAAAGTTTCGACAGAATACGATACGCCTGATATTGACGAGGATTTAGTGCTGCAGGATGAAGATGATGGATTACAGGTTCAGTCGCCCGAATGTAATAATATTATAGATAAATCATCTGCATTATTAGACTCTATTATAAAGATGCTACGGTCTAACTATAAGGGGTCAAAAATTGATTTCAGTCAGCGCTCTCTCATACTTTGGGTAGACGAGGCGATATTCTTTGATGTTTTAAGTGAAGATGATTTTGTCTCAGATCTCAAGCAAAAGTTGAATGATCAATTGGGATTTTGTTTTAAAGAAGTGTTGTTGAAGAATGATGAGATTCCTCAGAAAGCTACACTGGTAATGCAAAATGTGGGTGTGACAGTCGCATCTGCTGTGATAAACACTTCTGTCATCAAAATAGCCAGTTTATCGTCAATCGAAGGTTGTGGCTCTCTTGTATCAAATCCGATTCTTTTGGATTCAAACGCTATTCAAGACCTTCCAGGCAAGCAATACAACATAGGTGTTTCTGCCGTTGTGAGAATGGCTAATGGGCTCGTTCGTGTCAATCAGATTGCCATCGACGATGATGCTACATCTTCTCAGTATGATAAGAATAAGTTTGTGAGTCGAGCTCACGCTTATATAACTTTTCACGAAGAGTATGGATTCCTACTATATGTTGAACCTGGGGGTACCCGAAATTCTGGCAAGCGCACACACGTGTGTCGTGATGGGAAAATGACAGAGTTGAACAATACACACATCCCCATGCCCTTGCAAGATAAAGACATCATTGTGTTGAGTCGAAATGTAATGTTAAAATTTGAAGCTAAGAAGTAAATAGTCTGTTATGAAAATGTTTATTAAAAAAATACTGGGCGCAGGTCGTGTGAGAGGTGGTCAAAAACCTGTTACACCAGTAGATCCTGATGTGATTAGTAATCAGCGTATATTGGATGAATTGGTGGCACACTTCAAGGAAGTTCTCTCTTTTGAATCTGTCGGTACTCGAATGTTGTATCCGATGTCCTTCAATGTGTTGATGACGCCAGAAGATTATGAAGACCGCAAACTCGCCTTTCCATTTTTGGTGCAAGAGGTAGTCTGCGAATTTTACAAGGTGATTAGTCATCAGCGTCAGAAGTATCCCAATTTTACACCCCCTGCAACCCATTGGCACTTCCAGTTTTCAGCCTGTGCTATCCGTCAGATACCGACAGAGGGTAAAGGACTGTTGGATCTCTCGCCTGGTCATGTAGCTACCCTTGCTTCCTTGTATAAGCTCGAGATCAAAGATACGGCTAATATCACAGTTGATAATAATGTTCGCGTGTCTTTGAAACTTGATCAGTCTGTTGTTGGAAAAGATACCAATGCCAACATCGCAGCAGTGCGCAATCTTGACGTCTTGGGTGAAGGCACATACTCTGTCAAGTTTGATATGTCGCTCAATACAAATCCCGAAAGTGTCAACTTGATCACAGATGGTTTGGTTTCTGCAATAGCAGATTTGTCATACGACAAGATGGGCAAGCATTATACTTTTGCAATGCAAGATGCGTTGATACATATTTCGGGTAGGGGAGATTTGCGTACAGGACGTAGCTATTTCCGCTTAGAGAGTGACACCATCAAGGATTCTCATGTGCAAATCAAACATTTGCCTGCAGATAATAAGTTCCAGATAGCCGCATTTGGTTATACACGTTTGAATGGTAGCGAGATACCTTTAAGTTTTGGTGGAAATATCCAATGGATGGATTTGGCCAACAATTCTACGATATTTATCAACAACGAGATTCAATTGAGGTTTGTCATTAAATCATAACGTGGTATGAGTGCAATCAGTTTTTCCGGGAATACCAATTTGGGTATGATTCGTACCAACAACGAGGATGCCTTCGTTGTACAAAATATATGGGACGAACACCACGTCTTGGCTGTAGCTATTGATGGCGTTGGTGGCTACGAGGGTGGCGAAGTAGCTGCAGCAATAGCGCAAAAGTGTATAGTTGAATATTTGGAGAAATATTCCAATGGCGAACGACATGAACTGTTGAAGCAAGCTGTCATATATGCCAACAATACGATACACGAGGAGCGCAAGTTGCAGCCCCAATTCGACCGAATGAGTTGTGTCCTTACCGCCATTTTGGTCGAGGAGGAGGCGCGTCGCATCAATATGGCACACGTCGGCGACACGCGACTCTATGAATATAACGAGGGCTTCATCCACAAACTCTCCCACGATCACTCTCTCGTAGGGTATCGCGAGGAAATCGGTGATTTGACCGAGGAGGAGGCCATGGCACATCCTCAGCGCAATATCATCAGTCGCGACCTTGGTTCTGCGCATTGGGAGGAGGATACCAAGGAGGTCGAGGTCAACACCTTCCCATTACAACCATCATCCATACTCTTGCTCTGCTCAGACGGATTGTGCGATATGATCACGTCTGTACAGATGAAGGAGATACTGGCTGAAAATATATCGCTTGAAGAAAAGGTCCAGGCATTGATCGACTCGGCCAACGTCGCAGGGGGTAAGGACAATGTCACTGTTGTGTTGGTGCAAACTGAATTCCCCTACGAATCGTCGCCTGTACATGTGCAATTGGAGGTGACCAAAACACCTGCGTCATCTGTCGACAAACCATCACAAACCTCAACCAAGAAGGGAGAAGACAAAAAGCCGCTTACTCCAAAGAAAACGTCCAGGTCTGCATCCTCTGGTGGAAAGAGAACCAGTG
This sequence comes from Prevotellaceae bacterium, assembly GCA_021153165.1. Taxonomy (GTDB): domain Bacteria; phylum Bacteroidota; class Bacteroidia; order Bacteroidales; family Bacteroidaceae; genus Alloprevotella. Next base: position 3,199 of record JAGKTZ010000040.1, on the reverse strand, counting down.
CAAAATCTACTTCTGTTGCAAAGAAATCATCTGCATTTACCCTTACCACTTTGTTTTCAATTCTGATCACTGCTGTAATTGTCGCTTTGGGTATAGGTTATTACCTTGGTGGAAGTACAGGAAGTAATACTTTCCCAGAAGTCTTCCCACCAGTCAAGATTGTGGATAGTGCCAAGGTAGACTCAATTGTTGTGGCACGCACCCTGCAGATGAATGACTCGATCAAGATGCAGAATGATAGTATTACCACTTTAAATGATAGTATCACTCGCATTCAAACACGAATCGATGCGGTTAAAAAACTTGTAAGTCAATCGGAATAATGAAAAAGTTATTTTTCTTCCTTTTCTTTTTAGTTTTGTCTCCTGTGGTCCTTGCGCAGTCCTATTCAGACTATCTGCAAGCTGCCAAAAGGCATCTGAAGAATGGAAATGTGGAGAAGGCGCGCTTGACCTATAATATATATAAGGACTTGACGGGCAAAAAGGATGCCTACCTCGAGGGGCAACTTAATCCAGCAAAAGTTGCTAAAGATAAGGTCGCTTCATCGAGTAAAACTCAGGCTTCCAGTGCACAGGCTCCGCAGCAAGATAAGCATACATCCTCCACCTTTCGCACCTTTATCGTAAAAGGTGTGTCATTCCGGATGGTCTATGTCCAGGGTGGCACTTTCCGCATGGGCTCTAATGATCCGTGGGCTAATGACGATGCGCAACCAGTGCACAGTGTCACCTTGAGTGATTACTATATTGGCGAGACTGAGGTGACTCAGCAGTTGTGGCGTGCCGTGATGGGCTCTAACCCGTCGTTTTTCACTGGCGACAGCCAGCGCCCGGTGGATGGTGTCTCTTGGGAGGATTGCCAAACCTTTATCTGCACGCTCAATGCTTTGACTGGAAAGAACTTCCGTCTGCCCACAGAAGCCGAATGGGAATATGCCGCACGTGGGGGTAACAAATCTCGTGGATATGAATTCAGTGGCAGCAACACCCTGACGGATGTGGCGTGGTATTATGATAATATCTCTGGCACAACCCATCCCGTCAAGCAGAAATGCTCCAACGAATTGGGACTATACGACATGAGTGGTAACGTCAATGAATGGTGCCAGGATTGGTATGATAGTGACTATTATAGTCAATCCCCCGCGTATAATCCTACTGGTCCTAGTTCGGGCTCAGACCGTGTGCTCCGTGGGTCCTGCTGGCGCGATCTTGGCCGGTGGTGCCGTGTTGTTAATCGCAGCGCTATCGATCCTAGCGACCGCGGCGGTGACAACGCCCATGGGCTGCGGTTGGCCCTATAGTTCATATAATCTGAGCTAAGACAGGATTGGGTGTGGGAGGCGTGAAGCAAAAGGGGAGCGAGGGACGAGCCCCAAAAGCGAAACGCCTGGCACACCCAATGATAAACTAAAAAATATTATGCAAATCAAGATTTTTACTATATCACCAACAGACCATGACACAGGTACTGAGGAGATGAACGATGAAGATTGAGCGAATGCTCCACGTATCACGGGGATCACAAGTATATGTAATCTGACTATTATTGGTATTTGTAGTGTTACGTGGAAATTCGTTTCTTATGTTTCCGACCCAACAATTTTGAAATTCGTGGACTAATCAATTCAAGTCGTTGTCGGCGATACATTGGAGTCAATACTTTGGAAAGACCCACATCCGCATGTCTCACCTGAATCTTGATTTTTTTTGAAATACCCGTTCGCTACCTCTAGCGAATTTTTTTTTGTGCAATAAGTCAAAGAGCGCTGTCAATCGGTTAGGGGATAGTTATCATAGGATTCCCTCTGATCAGGCTATTCCTCTATTATATAATAAGCGCACGCTTGCGCCATTTCAATTGACAGTGCAAAGATACGATGTGGCAGAGGGTGTCTTCATCTTAATTACTCTTTGTAGATTTTTTTAACATTTCAAAAAGGCTCTGAAAGTACTATAAACACAAGGGGAGTCGGTGGGTGAAAACTTTTTTTATTTTTTTTTGAAACTGCATTTCTTATCCAAGCAAAAATGATCGTTAAAAAAGGGGGTAGGAGAGTGGCTTTCTTGTATGGCAATCTTCACAAAAAAGTTCAGTCAACCCCCCGTTCGCCTATTTCTATTCATACGTAATTTTGTCTGATAAAAAAATAATGGTAAATTTGCGCTGCAATAATAGGGTGGGGCGGAGCGCCTAGACCTATTATTCGTATCAAGCACACAATAAAACGATATAGCATTATGGCACAGGAAAAGATAATTTTGACGGGCGACCGTCCAACAGGTAGATTGCACATCGGACACTTCGTGGGTTCGTTGCGCCGCCGTGTAGAATTGCAAAACGAAGGGGACTACAAGAAGATGTTTGTCTTCATAGCCGATGCACAAGCCCTGACCGACAATATGGAAAACCCCGAAAAGGTGCGCCAAAACGTCATCGAGGTGGCATTGGACTATCTGGCTTGCGGACTGGATCCCGAGCGCGTCACACTCTTCATCCAAAGTCAGATTCCCGAACTTTGCGAACTGTCATTCTACTTCATGGACTTGGTCAGCGTCAGCCGCTTGCAGCGCAACCCGACTGTGAAGACCGAGATCCAAATGCGCGGATTCGAATCAAGTATCCCCGTGGGCTTCTTCACTTATCCCATCAGCCAGGCAGCAGACATCTGTGCCTTCCGTGCTACCACTGTGCCTGCGGGCGAAGACCAAAAACCCATGATCGAACAAGCCACCGAAATCGTGCGCCGCTTCAATCATATCTATGGCGACACCCTGGTCGAACCATCTATCATGTTGCCCACCAACAATGCCTGTCTGCGCTTGCCCGGTACTGATGGCAAGGCGAAGATGTCCAAATCTCTGGGCAACTGTATCTATCTGAGCGAATCGGCTGATGAAATGCGCAAGAAGGTGATGTCGATGTACACAGACCCCACGCACATTAATGTCTCCGACCCAGGTCATGTCGAAGGCAACTGCGTATTCACCTATCTCGATGCCTTCTGTACAGACGAGCACTTCGAACGCTATCTGCCCGACTATGCGAACTTGGACGAACTCAAAGCACACTACCAACGTGGCGGATTGGGTGATGTGAAGTGCAAGAAATTCTTGGAAAAAGTCCTGAACGAAACCCTCGAGCCCATCCGTCAGCGCAGAATGGAGTTCCAAAAGGATATCCCCGCTATCTACGA
>JAGKTZ010000116.1 GCA_021153165.1 Prevotellaceae bacterium | reverse complement strand
ATTGCTGCGACCACCTATAAAATCACGAACCGATGCAAAGATGTCCTTCACAAAGTTCAAACCAAAAATAACTTCGCCTGAAACAAGGCCTTTGTATTCGCGGATTTCATGACCCTGAATAGATTGTGTAGTAGTTACTATCATAGTATTAAGTTTTTTTCACCCTGCAAAGGTACATTTTTTTTCGCATATATACAAATATTTGCTAAATATTTGGTCAAATCAGAAAAATTTTGTACCTTTGTCCACGTTTATTTTTGGTTGCATGGATTTTAAGATTTTCGGTAATAGGCAAATGCCGCATCTTTTGTTGATTCCTGGTTTGGGAGTCTCTTGCGAGATATTCTTGCCATTGATTCAATTGCTGGAATCGCGTTTTTGCATTATTGCTGCTCAGGTGGATGGTTTTACCTTGGATAAGCCAACTGCCTTTACCTCCATTGATGACCAAGCATTGCAAGTGATCAACTATATTCAGAAGGAATGTCAAGGGCATATTGCGTGTGCTTATGGTCTTTCGTTAGGCGGTAAAATCCTCTCGCATGTGCTCGAACGCAACCAAATCTCCATTTCTCATGCTATTTTGGATGCCGCGCCGCTCTTGCCATTGCCTAAATGGCTGGTCAAACCGCTGAGCCATTTGCAGAGCCTCAATGTCTGGACTTGCTACCATTGGACTTCCTTTTGGCGATGGCTTTTTGCTTCACATTATTTTGATGTGTTGCTGGATGAATGTCGCAAAATATATCCGTTCGGTGGTAGAAAAGCGGTAATAGATGGTTATTACTCTGTTTATACGACCAAGTTGTGCGCCATAGCACCAACAGATGTCTATTATTGGTATGGCACAAAGGAAGCATTTATTGCTCGTATGCAGGCGAAGCATTTACTTTCATTGCATTCAACAGCGCATGTACAAATTTTCCCCGGCATGAATCATGGTCAGTTACTCATTGACCACCCCAACGAAGTTGCCCAAAGAATTGTTGATATTGCAAGTGCATGTATTTTTAGTGGACAATAGTGCATTTTTTTTGAAAATTATCCCCCTAAAAATTTGGAAATTCGACAATTTATTCGTATCTTTGCAGAAAATTTAACACATGTTTCTCGAAGAACCTTGTAAATTCCCTATCCGCACCACACAATAACCATACAATGTATGTCTATCACAAACACCGAGGATCATGGTCTCCTGCTGTCACTTCCCACCGCGAACTCTTCAAACTGGCGCAAAAGCAAGCCGTTGCCGAAATGAATGATCCCGAGCGCTTGGCATATTGGCAAAAGTTGTTTGAAGAGCAATTGGATAAGCCCAAAAAGGGTGAGAAACAATATATCAAACTGCAATGCTATATTGCGGCACAACTGCTTCTAAAACTAAAAGCGGAACATGCTGATATTTGCTGGCAATTAACAAAAAAAACTGTAAGTGACTGATAGATAAACACATCTGCTGATCTAATACTCAGTGGGTATCCAGCAGTGACAGCTAAACTATAAAACTCGTCCGCGCACGTACGGGGACGTAAGTATGAAAATAGCTGGATATGCTGGATACTGTGGCAACCGCTCAGTCAACTTCTCCGCATCCTCTTCCGTTAGGTCTTGCCATCGCCAATGCCTTTCTTCCTGCTTCCATCATCAGCCCTCGTACTTCAAGGTCGGCACAGCGTTGTTTATTGAGTTCCGTCCAATGGCTGCATTTGCGGCGTGGCGACAAGCGTTGCGCCAATCTGCCATCGGGAAGACGCTTCAAGGTGGAGTCTATCCAGCCAAAACACAATGCCTCCTCCACCACATCGATATATGGCAAACAATCGCCACACTCCGCAGGGCGTTTTACGCGGTACATGGCTATCCAACATTCCTTATCGGTAGTGGCATGCTGCTCAAACCATTCACGCAACTGCGCACGATGGCTAAACTCGAGAAGGTTGGTAATTTCCATCTTTTATCTCCTCTTTGACCACGAACGTCCGCTGGAGGTGCTGTAGTAGAGGCCTTTGGAGGTTTGGGCAAGTAGTTCCCTGCCTCCATCCATCAGACACTGAAATTCACCGCAGGTGCTACTCGTGTATCTCGACGACCAACTGCGTCCCTGCGAGGTGGAGTAGTATATGCCTTTGCTCGTAACTGCCAGCAGTTCATTGCTATAGGGTAGGAGGTCGATAAACTCGCCGCAGGAACTACTGGTATATCTTGAGGACCAGCTGCGACCTTGTGAAGTGGAATACTCAATGGCGTTTTTGGCAGGGTTGATACGAATCATCTCACTGCCCAACATAATCATTTGTGGCATAATCGGATGTATTGAAATAAATGCTGCAAAGGTACAACAAAATTTACGTTTCTGCAAATTTTAGGTAAAAAAGTTTTCAGAGTGTAAAGGTTCTAAGGGTAATTTAACATAATAGCAACCTCAAGAATTATATACTTTTTCTGAAAAAAATTGCATATATTAGAAATTTTCAGTAATTTTGCGGGGTGATATGATTAAACTGCATTTTAAGTATGACAGAGCAAGATGTAAAACACCACGAACATCCCTCCAATGAGCCTAATAATGAGAAGAAGAATGAGAAAAAAAATCGTTCCTCTTCGGATTGGTTGACTATGGTAATGAATGGTGAATATGTAAAGTATAACGAACCGATAGTAGATGAAGATGCTGTAAAGAATGAGGAGGCAGATGACGAATATGATGAGAAAGCGGTGGAGGTAGCACCACCAGACGAAAAAGATAATCC
>JAGKTZ010000092.1 GCA_021153165.1 Prevotellaceae bacterium | reverse complement strand
GTTTATACACAAAAGACTATTTATAAATTTGGTGTAGAAGAATAATTAAATTAATATCAATAAACTAAAAAACAAAAAGAAATGAGTAATCAAGCAAAACAATGGGGAGCCATCATCGTGATGATAGCGCTCTTCGCAATGATTGCCTTCGTGACAAACTTGTGTACACCTATGGCAACCATCATCAAGAGTCAAGGAGAAATCTCTAACGTACTTGCTCAAATTGGTAACTATGGTAACTTTGTAGCTTACTTGGTAATGGGTATTCCTGCTGGTATGCTTATTGCAAAATTTGGTTACAAAAAGACTGCACTTATCGGTTTGGCTGTAGGTGCTTTGGGTATCGGTATCCAATGGTTTAGTGGTCAATTGGACGCACAAGCAAATCTCGGTCTTGTATTTGCAGTTTATTTGATTGGTGCATTTATCGCTGGTCTTTGCATGTGTATCCTCAACTGCGTAGTTAACCCTATGCTTAACCTCCTTGGTGGTGGTGGTAATGCAGGTAACCAATTGATCCAAATTGGTGGTGTATTCAACTCTTCTGCAGCTGTAGCATGCTACATCCTTATGGGTGCACTTATCTCTGATGCAACTAAGGCTAAGATTGCTGATGCAACTCCTGCCCTCATGATTGCACTTGCTATTTTCGTTATCGCATTTGTAGTAATCCTTTTCACTAAGATTGAAGAACCAGAACAAGCACCAGTTCGTATTGACTTGGTGAAGGGAGCAATGGGTCATCGCCACTTCGCACTTGGTGCATTGGCTATTTTCCTTTACATGGGTATCGAAGTTGGTGTACCTAATGCTGTTCAACAAATGCTTACTTCTGCTCCATACTCAATCCCTGCAGGTACAGTGGGTATGATTGTCGCTGTTTATTGGGCTATGATGCTCGTAGGTCGCTTTGTTGGTGCTTCTATTGGTAGCAAAGTTAGTGCACGTGCAATGATTACCACTGTATCAACAGCAACACTCGTTTTGGTACTCTTCGGTATGTATGCACCAGCTGACATTTTGGTGGAATTCCCTGGTGTGGATTGGGGTAAACTTGAAGTAATTTGGCAACCTATCCCAGTAGGTATCTTCTCATTCCTCCTTGTTGGTCTCTGTACTTCTGTAATGTGGGGTGCTATCTTCAACATGGCTGTAGAAGGTCTTGGCAAATATACTGCTATCGCTTCTGGTATCTTCATGACAATGGTATTCGGTTGCGCAGTGATGATGGGTATCCAAGGTTATGTAGCAGACTTGACTAACTACATGACAAGCTTCTGGGTTGTAGTATTCTGTGCTGCATACCTCCTCTTCTACGCACTCATCGGTAGCCGCGTAACAAAGCGTTCTGAATAAAAATCTTTCGGTGTAGGTGGTTGTAAAATTACCTACACCATAATACTAAAACAACTTAAATAAATAATATTATGAAATTAACAATCGACGACGTAAGATCACGTTTTATAAAGCACTTTGATGGTGAAACTGGTAGCGTATATGCTTCTCCTGGTCGTATCAACCTTATCGGCGAACACACTGACTACAACAATGGTTTCGTATTCCCTGGCGCTGTAGAGCAAGGTATGATTGCAGAAATCAAGCCCAACGGCACTCGCAATGTACGCGCATACTCTATCGACCTCAAGGACTACGTAGAATTCAATCTTGACGACGAACAAGGTCCTAAGGCTACATGGGCACGTTACATCTTCGGTGTATGCCGCGAAATGATGGCGCTCGGAGTACCCGTTGAAGGTTTCAACACTGCTTTTGCAGGCGATGTTCCCCTCGGTGCTGGTATGTCTTCATCTGCAGCACTTGAAAGCACATACGCTTTCGCACTCAACGATCTTTGGGGCGACAATAAGATTGAAAAGATGGAACTCGCTCGCGTAGGTCAACGTACAGAACACAAGTATGTAGGTTGCAACTGCGGTATCATGGACCAATTTGCTTCTGTACATGGCAAGAAAGGCAGCCTTATGCGTCTCGACTGCCGCAGTGGCGAATTCGAATATTTCCCCTGGAATCCTAAAGGTTATCAACTCATCCTTGTCAACAGCTGCGTAAAGCATGAACTCGCAGGTTCTCCTTACAACGAACGTCGTCTCCAATGCGAACACGTTGCTGAAGTAATCGCACAAAAGCATCCAGAAGTTAAATCACTTCGCGATGCTAACTACGACATGCTTGAAGAAGTTAAGGCTGAAATTACTGCAGATGAATACAAGCGTGCTCGCTACGTCATCGGTGAAGTAGTACGCGTATTGAACGTGTGCGATGCCCTCCAAAAGGACGACTACGAAACAGTAGGTCAAATGATGTACGAAACACACTACGGCCTCTCTAAGGAATACGAAGTAAGCTGCGAAGAGCTCGACTTCCTCAACGAAATCGCTAAGGAAGAAGGCGTAACAGGTTCACGCATCATGGGTGGTGGCTTCGGTGGTTGCACTATCAACCTCGTAGCTGACGAACTCGTAGACAACTTCAAGAAGGTTGTAGTAGAAAAATTTGAAGCTAAGTATGGCAAGAAGCCTATCGTCATCGATGTTGTTATCGGCGACGGCTCACGCAAGCTCTGCTAAATCGCACATTATTTAATAATTCAAGTAGGAGGGAAGCGAAGTAGTTTTCCTCCTACTTTTCTTTTACTGTTACTCCATTTTTGCCTTACATCAGATGGCTATAGTCATTTCTAAGTTTTAATTTCTGATTTATATTAAAACTGGACTTTGGGGGCCAATTGAGTTGATGGCACTATCTACATACAGATTGCTATAAATAGAGAAAGCTTTGTGTTTTCTTTTGAAGACAGGCACCTTATTGTTTTATGAACATTGGGTGGCGTTGAAAAAAGTCTAACCTTTTTTAAATTTCGCGACGTCTCGTTGAAAAAAGGTTAAGGTTTTTTTAAACGAGGTCTAATGTTGTGAAAAATGCCCTTTTGGGGGTAATAAGATCGGGTAGGTGAGTGCTTAGGGTGATACATATAATATATATATAGTGCAAAATACCGCAGATTTTAAACTTGGGATGTCAGAATGGAAAAAATCGCTTGTAGTTTTAAAAAAAAATTAAATATTCTTTTGTAGTTTTTTCAGCATGCTGTAAATTTGCACCGTTAAAGCAACAAACTCTTATAATTAAATACAGTTAGGATTATGAAACAAGACATGATCGTCATTCTTGACTTGGGTAGCCATGAAAATACGGTGGTTGCTCGTGCCGTTCGCGCCCTGGGCGTTTACAGTGAAATTTATCCGCACGATATTACTGCGGCAGAACTCAAAGCTTTGCCAGGAGTAAAGGGTGTAATTATAAACGGTGGCCCTAACTGTGTGATCGATGGCGTAGAAATCGATGTGTTGCCCGAAATCTACGAAGCAGGTCTCCCCGTGATGGCTGCAGGTCATGACAAGGCTAAATGTGAAGTGAAGCTTCCCGAATTTGCAAATGACGAAGAGGCTATCAAAGAAGCAGTGAAATCTTTCGTATTCGATACTTGCAAGGCAGAAGCTAACTGGAATATGAAGAACTTCGTGGCTGACCAAGTAGAACTCATCCGCCGTCAAGTAGGTGACAAGAAAGTGCTCCTGGCGCTCTCGGGTGGTGTAGATAGTTCTGTCGTTGCAGCTCTCCTGCTCAAGGCTATCGGTGACAACCTCGTTTGTGTACACGTTAACCACGGTCTGATGCGCAAGGGTGAATCAGAAGATGTTGTAGAAGTATTCCGCAACCAACTCTGCGCTAACCTCGTCTACGTAGATGCTACAGAACGCTTCTTGACCAAACTTGAAAATGTAGCAGATCCTGAAGAAAAGCGTAAGATCATCGGTGGCGAATTCATCCGTGTGTTCGAAGAAGAAGCTCGCAAGCTCGAAGGTATTGATTTCCTCGGTCAAGGTACTATCTACCCCGATATCGTTGAAAGTGGTACTAAGACAGCTAAGTGCGTGAAGAGCCACCACAACGTAGGCGGTCTGCCCGAAGATCTCCAATTCGAACTCGTTGAACCAATCAAGCAACTCTTCAAGGACGAAGTACGTGCTTGTGGTCTCGAACTCGGACTCCCTTACGACATGGTTTATCGTCAACCATTCCCCGGTCCTGGTCTCGGTGTACGTTGTCTCGGTGCAATCACACGCGACCGCCTCGAAGCTGTACGTGAAAGCGATGCTATCCTCCGCGAAGAATTTGCAAAGGCAGGTCTCGACAAGAAGGTATGGCAATACTTCACCCTCGTGCCCGACTTCAAGAGCGTAGGTGTACGCAACAACGAACGTTCATACGATTGGCCAGTGATCATTCGCGCCGTGAATACTATCGATGCGATGACAGCTTCTATCGAACATATCGACTGGGCTATCCTTGACAAGATTACTAAGCGCATCTTGAACGAAGTGCCTACCGTAAACCGCGTATGCTACGATATGTCGCCAAAACCATCGGCAACTATCGAGTGGGAATAATAAAATCTCCTCATAAAGTATAAAAAAAATAGTCTCAACCCAAGTAAAGGTTGAGGCTATTTTTTTGATATACACCCTCCAGACCTCTCTGGAGGAATATAAGCACACAAATGTGAATGGACACCAGTAAACACAGCATTTACAGGCTTAATTCTGGCAGAGACAGTTATATTGCCAATGGTGGCAAGTTAGGGCGCAGGAAAGGGTCTTGTAGAACCACAGAGCAGAAGAAAGAGGAATACAAAGAGGTTATTTCATTCTTAAAGCGTGGTTACTCTGTACGAAACACTGCAAAATTTTGTTTCACGAACCCACTACCGCTCGGCAAAGTAAATACATTTCCTTTTACTGTATCTCGGATGCTATCACTAAACATAGCATAATCTGGAACTTTTTTCGCATTGCTTTTCATTGCTAATTTGTCATCATCATATACAGGGGGTTCTGCTGCCCATCCCTCACCATATAATAAAATATTTGGATTAATCCTC
>JAGKTZ010000039.1 GCA_021153165.1 Prevotellaceae bacterium | reverse complement strand
ATCCACATTTTCGCAACTTCACAAAACCAACGGTTGCAAAATGTGGATAGTAACAAGTTATTTACTGTACTCTCCGTGATTGATTTTCTTGAATAGTGTCCCCAGATGGCGTTTCAACATCATCTTAAATGCGTGCTCCTTCATCCCATAACTCTCAGCCAAAGCGATACCCTCTGCGGTGGTAAACCTTTGCGGTAGATGGTGGTAGATAGTGCGGTGCAGTTCATTGAGTTGCTCGTTGCCTATCGAAGTCTGTACCCTTATGGCTGTGGTGCGGAAATACTCCGCGAGTTCAATGGCCCTACGCACACTCTCGATGTCGATAGCCTCTTTGTCGCACTCTCCGCAAGTCCAGCGGGCAAGTTGGATTATCAGTGCAAAGCGAATGATGTATATCTCCAACTTGCAGTATATGCCGAGCAGTGCCTCGTTACTTTCCAAATCACACTTTCGGGCGTTGTCGTGCTGTCACGCATATAGTTCTCTCTTGGCCGCCTCACGAAAGGGGAGATGATGCGACTGCAGTTCACCCTGTTCATTGAACTCGCACTCTTGCTCGATGAGCCTATTGATAATGTGCAGCCACTCTTGTTCCAACTCTTCGGGTGTCTCCCTATCGCTCCATCGGCTCTTCTGCACCGACTGCGGCATTACGAATAGTATGCGGTCAATAAATCCGTTGCTCGCTCTCTCGCCTTTACCCAACTCACCGAGTATCTTTTGCTGAATAGTCCCGACAACCGAGATATAAGGTCGCTTGATGAAGATTGAACTTTGCGAGCTCTTACGATCCGAGATTGTCGGCTTGGCGTTGAACACCGACAGCCAGAACTGCTCCTCCGAACCGTTGTTGTAGCGGTTGAAGTTCTTGAACCACGCCGATAACTCGTCCGACCATAAGCACAGCCCACGAGGATTCTGAGCGTGGATAAGGCTCAACCCTTCGGGTGTGATGTCCGACACAAGAAAACGACTGCGCTTGGGAGGAATTGGAAACTCATCTTTGCCAGCCTCCAATCGTTCTTTCTTGGTCATCGACATCGTGCGTTCATACTCGGCATACTGCTCCTGATACTCCTTGTTGTGGAGATAGTCGTGTTCGATAAATGGGTGAAATGCGAAACTCAAAGGGTGGCTTTTGTTTGCACCCGGTCGCCCGATGAGTGCCATATATAGAATAGGACTCTCCACCCAGCCACGCTTCACTTGTGCAAGATGCGAGTTGCCGATGCTCACCGCCAATGCCGATAGCATAGCCGCAGCGATATAGTCGATGGGATAACCCTGCGAGGCGTGCAACTCGGTGATGATGCGCTGAATCTTGTGAGGAAAGACACTGATAGGAAACTCGCCACCTGATAGTTCAGCACCCATACACATTGCCGCACCCATTATGCCCTCTGCTGTCAATTTACTATTCATAGCCGAGTGCATTAGAGGTTAAAACCGCCTTTTGGTTTGCGCTTCACGCCGAGGACAATCTCTGCCGCTTGCTCTTGGAGGTTAAGAGCCTGTAACGGCTTTCGCCCCGACTCAATCCATTGCAGCAACTCATCTTCGTAGAAGTAAAGTTTCTTGCCTCGCTTGTAGGCAGGGATGAGCCCCTTGCGTGCGAGCGTGTAGATAGTAGGTTTCGCCTTGCGTGTGATTTGGCACGCCTCGTCAATCTCTACAATGCGATGCTTGTCAATAGTGGTCTGTGGTTGCAATGCCGCCACAATCTTGTGGATTCGCTCCACCTGCTCTGTCAGATAACCCACCGCCTGCGGCAGCTTATCAAAAGTAATTTCATTTGCCATATGCGAATTCGTTTTAATGATTTGATGGCAAAGGAAATCGGTGTTATAATGGTGAAATCACCCACCAAAATATAACTGCAAAATAACTTTTCGATGGTGGTTGGTGGTGGTAAATAAATTTCTTAAGTATCTTTGTGAAAGTTTAAAGCAATATAATATGAGTATTGAAGAATTGCTAGATATAGCAGTAGGAATCTATACTAAGGAATCTCCTGAAGTGGAAGATTTATTAATACATTTAGAAGCAATGAATGACCTTATTGCCAAAGGAGCAGTTCATAACTATTTTGGACTAAATGAGATTGAAATTCTTGTTTTAATAATGTTAGAAGAGTTTGCATATAAATCTATCCAGCAAGCAGCTTTTAATGATATATACTTGAACGATTATAATAAAATTCTTATTAATTCATTGGATAATGCATTGTTGAAGATCCCTAGAACATCTCATGATACATTGTATAGACAAGATAGGGATTATTATAAAATACCAGAAAATGGTGAAATATTAAAGTTTAAAGGTTTTTTCACAACATCAAAAGATGATTTTGACAACACCTATAATATAAAATGGGTAATAAAACCTCTTCCTAATGGATTAACAAAGGCACATGATATATACTTGGTGTATAATAAAGGCTATAATCTACCATATCCAGAATGGCAAGTAGAATTTGAACGTAATACAAAATTTATTGTCACTAAAGTTGTGCCAAAAGACAATTTTACAGAAGTATATATATCTGAATTAGAAGATTGAACTACGCTATATTATCATCCAACTTAATCCGGCACTCAGACTCGGTGTGCGACATTTTGCGCTCGATGGTTGAGATCTCGATGTCGCGGAGGGCGTGAGCAAAGACATTCTTAATGAATGTGGCAGTGTGGATGCGCCTTTTGCCGAATGCCTTGCCGATGTTCCAGCCGAAGTGCATCAGGTCGATGCTTTTGAGTGCAGAATCAACCGATACGGGCGATACCTCGCGTGGGGTGTCGTCCAAACTATATTCGGTAATGTAGCCACACAAGCGGTCTAATTCAGCCTCACTCATATAGGCGACCATTGTCTGCTTGGTGTAGTCGAGTACACGATCCAACTTCGCTTGCGATGCACGCTCTTGTTCCGCAATAGCATTGGCACGCAAAACCTCATACTCCGTTGGCTGTGGGGTAGTCTCCGCAACAACGACCTCCTCGATAGTCTCGACAACGACAGCGGGAGTGTCGGCAACTGCCACCTCCTCCAACTTTTGAAAGGCAGGAAAGCGCATCAAGAACTTCTCCATTCGGGGCAGCAGCAACTCATTAAGTGTCATTTGCAGACTGATATAGAGTGCCGACAACACAACCACCGTTGCGAAGAATCCAACCGCTGCACTAAACTCATCATACCCTTTGACAAGCACAAATTTTCGTGCCAATACACCAAAGAGCAATATCGCTCCAAACACGAACAAATAGAGTGCAATATATTCTGTTTGTCTCTTATTCATAGTCATCTTTGTTAATCGTTCGAGAGCAAAGATATATGAATAATCAACACAATAAATGGCTCTTTTGCCTTTTGACCTCACGTGTCGTAGGTTGTCCTATCGTGTCATAGCAACTCTATTTTTACACCATATTCTACATTTGAGGAAATTTTGATTATCTTTGTTACGGCTTACGACTTTAAGCGTTAAGCCAATACATATTAGTTGACATTTATTGTCGTAATCTTCAGTATCCAAACTTCGCAACTTTGAATAAAACGGAGATTCGCAATCAGATGTCCACGATAGGTGTATATATCAACCACTGACATTGGCTCAGTGTGTGCTTATATATCATCCTGCGTGGGCTTTCTGTGTTGCTTATTCGTTTTAGGGCAGCGAAGGCCTGGATACTGGGTAAGTTAATGCAGAAGCCTGCGCTTTTTTTATGGACTTATCTGGTAACAAGGATTTGTTGGGTAGATATTTGGTTGCCTTCTTCGCATCCCGCACAGCACCGCCTGAGGCACTTGACCTCGCCAAGCGGTGGGCGCACGAAATTGCTCAAACTGATAAGATTGTAATTAGCGGTTTTCACTCTCCAATCGAGCGAGCTGTGCTTGATATTCTGCTCTCTGGCGGCTGTTCTATTGTGGTCGCATTGGGACGTTCCCTATATCGCAAAATACCAACGCACTTGCAAACGGCATATGATAGCAATAGGGTATTGTTCGTATCGTTCCGAGACCACTCACGCCCCTCATTCTCCAACTCACAAACCCGTAATTGGCTCACCGCTGACCTCGCATCGGAAGTTGTCTTTGCCCCATTCGACAACTCAAGCCAACTCTCGTCATTACATTATAGCATAGCACATAGCTCGACACCTTGCACCATCCTAAAATAAAATCTGCATCACCCATCGCTGAATAATGCAGATATTAAAAAAATCAATAAAGGTTACATTTCTTACCCTATCTATTCAGATAGGTCAATACTCTTTATCTTTTCAAAGTCCAAATAACGACTATAAAACCTCTTATAAATCTCGGCGTATTCAGGTGGACAGGTTTCAATCAATCCTTTGACAAATTCATCTAGCGATATTGATTGTACCTTGTATCTATACTCCGAATTAAGTTCATTGATCAAAGATTTAAGCTCTCTATCGGTCGATGGGTGCCCTTTGGGCGCCATAATGAGAGAGTATGATACTGCGGATATATCTATCCCATAGGTCTCGCTTAACAGAAAATTACGATATATTTGTGTTAGTTTTATCTTTGAATCAGCGATTCTTGCCTCAATGTCTGGCTGGAAACATTTTAATTGCCTAATAATCTCTATTTCTCTCGTTTTATTAGATGCTTCATTTGCTCCAAGATTTTCAGAATATTTAGTCTCAATAGCGATGAAACACTCTTTGCCATCAAAATCCTCAAAATGTATAATGGCATCCATCGCACTCTTGTCGCCAGTGAGTTCCTTGTAATTATCGGGGATAAATTCAAGGTCTATATCAATTACCTTTGCTATCTGAAAAGTTGGTAACGACGACCTAAGAGCAGAAGTTGCCGCACTGGGGTTTTCTTCCAACATTTTACGCAACGGGCAAAAGAGATTGAAAGCCATTGGTTGGCTCGATAATAGATTGTTAAAGAGTCTGTCTGCCTCGATTGTTTCATATGGTTTCTTATTCTCCACTCTACTTTTTGCATAGTCAAATATATACCTTGCAAAGAAGTTAGCTCCAGTTTCTTCTCCTGCCTCAATGTAATTCCCAAGAAAATATACTCTGTCCTTACTTGCATACGGTCGGATATTTTCTCCTATTTCAGTTCTATATATAGACTGCAATAATCTACACTCGGCAACAAACTTCGTATCACCTAAATAAGGCTCTCCATATTTACATATATCCTTCATACTTAATTAAGCTCGCTTATTTTAGACAAAGATAATACTTTATCCCTACCTTTTGTTTATATTATTGGGATATTATTCGTAAATTTGGGGAGCTAAATTGTAGAGGATATATGAATATAGAAGATTTCAAAAGGGAGATTGATGGAATGTTCCCTTGCAGATGGGCAGATGATTTCATACAAGATACGCAAAATGTCTTTAATAAGTATATTGATATAGTTTCTTGTTTAGATGGAGTTGATACTGCTGTATTAGATAATGTCAAAAATCTATGTGATTCACTCATAGATGTTGTCAACTTATACTACGATGGCCGAAAGGGAGAGGCTTTTATGCTGTTTAGTACGATATTGAATGGTAATACAGAAAGAGACGGCCTGTTTTCTAGTATTGGTTGTATAGATGTCAATCCTGATGAGTTTTATTATAGGGCACGTGAGCGTAAGATCGGTGTTGACTTTTCAATTAAGGATATGTTTCATATCCCATTAAATAAAAGAGGAATTGTTAGTACACAAAGGTATAGTAGTCCTGGATACCCTTGTCTATACCTCGGTAATAGTGTTTACTCATGTTGGGAAGAGATGAGGAGACCAGTCTTCAATAATTTAATGTTTTCAGCATATAAAGTAAAATACCCCTTCAAGGTATTCGATATGAGAGTCCCTAATTATTCGGACTATTCCCCAGAAAAGTTGATTCAAACTATTAATCGAGTTCCTTTGATGTTAGCGTGTAGTTTCGTAGTTAAAAACTCTTCTGACGTTTTTAAGCCAGAATACATAATACCACAAATGCTTGTAGAAACGATTATTTGTAATAATCGAAGAATCACACAAAGTGAAAAAAGTGAAATTGATCCAGATGTAATTTGGGGCGTAACGTATACCTCGACACATATAAGTAAGGATTTTCCATATGGTAAAAAGTTCTTGGAGAATATAGTGCTCCCCGTTGTTCAAAGCAGTAACCCATCTAATTATTGTTATTTCTTGGCATCATTATTTGATATCTCGCATCCTTTGTGCTATGAGTATGAATCATTAAAGGAGAATACTACACGTATGTTCTGGGAGACTTTAGATCAAGAGAAAACTGAAGAAGAGATATTGCAAGAGCAATATGAACAATCAAAAATGGGATATCTTGAAGAAAAATTAAAAACTGCTAAATTTGAGACATTGCCACATATTGAGATTGGATGTCCAACTGAAGGTATCACATTAGATTATACGGGGACACCAGTTTTGGTAGAAGTAAGGTCTAGCGGACCATTTACAATTGAATAAATTGTATGATAAAGACCAATAATCAGTAGTCTTATATCGTGACTACTGATTATTAGTAATAATGTTACTTTAACGAAATCTTGTTGGCGGTTTCGCGTTTCTTGGAGTTCACAAGGTCGGCATAAATCTGTGTGGTAGTAACATTCTTATGCGTCAGCATCTTCGATACGGTGTAAATATCTGTGCCTAAAGAGATCTGGATGACCGCATAGCTGTGCCTGAAGCAGTGGAATGTTATTTTCTTCTTTATCCCAGCCTCGGCAATCCATTGTTTTAGTGGGTGGTGTGTCATTGCGCGGGTGAGACCTTTGAATACTAATCCTTTGCCCCATTCGCCGCATAGTTCCAACGCTTCGTGGCTGATGGGGAGTGTTGCCTCGGTCTCGGTTTTCTCGGTGCAGATGCGGATATAGTAGCCTTGATCGGGTCCCATCTCAAAGTCGCTCCACCGCAATTTGAGTATGTCGCTGATACGTAGTCCCGTCATACAAGCAAATAGCGATGCTTGTTTCAGCACAGGAATGCGGCAGGGAGTGGCAGCGAGTTGTTTTACCTCGTCAAGTGTCAGATACTCCTTTTTGACCTCTTTCCACTCGATCTTCTCAAGAAAATCATTAAGGTTTTCACGCAACATCTTCTCCTTGTAGGCGATTTTCAAAAGGGCGCGGAATGTAGAGTAATATCCCGCTGCCGAGTTTCGACTGATATATGAGTTAGGGTGATGTATCTGCTTGCATTTCAGAAGATAATCTCTAAACTTTTCGCACAGCTCAACGGTAATATCTCCAAAAGTACATTTGCCACCACAAAACTTCTCGAAATGGTTGCAAACGCAATCCCACTTTTCGTATCGCTCGCGTGCCTTTGCTCGGAAGTAGGCAAGGAAATCGACCTTCTGTTTGTTCTTATCGAGGAAGCCGAACTCCTCGTTGATGAGCGACTGCACACGAATACATCGTATCGCCTCCGCCTTGTTGAGCATCTCTTGGTTGAACATTCGTTGCTGCTCGTTGCGTGGCTTGGCATAGAGGTAGATGCCGAGGAACTCTCGGCGGCTCATCTTCATCGTGTAGGGGTTGCGGATTGCTGGGTAGTAATCCAGATAGAGTGAAATACGGTCGTTCCGCAATGCCTTTTGGCGCAGGGTTACATTTGTGCAAGTTAGTGTCATAGCTATTTATACTTTAATTGTTTATACTTTTTGTTGCAAATTAAATTGGTGTTCCGATGGTGGTATCAATCACCATCAAGTAACTTTACTCAATCTTCGGTGGCTCAAAGAATTTATCGAGTTCCGAGCGCAAAATCTTGGTGTATTTGCCAACTTTGATGCGAGTGATGTTGTGATACTTCACATAGTGGTAGAGCTGGTCGCGAGTGAGGTTGTATTTCTCCATCGCTTCAGGTATGGTGTAGTATTGCGGCTCTTCGGGCGTGGCAATACCTTTGGCTATATCGAAATGCTTTTTCGAGTAATAGACCATCTTTCCATCCTTACGTTTGGGGATTACATTCTTATAAACAAAGGTGTAGATTGCAGATTGCGTCATACCGAACTTCTCTTGCAACTCCGCTACACTGTACCATTCGGTAATGCTCGCATCAGGAGCTTTCTTGGCAAAGTAGGAGTCGATATGCTTCTTGCTCCAATAGGTTCTGCCACGATTGAATGTGCGAGGGATATTATGTTCCTTCGCAATTTTGTATAACCACGACTCCTGAATTTGAAACTTCTCTTTAACCTCGGCAGTGGTATAGAAGTCGGTGATGGGTACTGAATCTTTTGGGTGTAAAATTTTGTATGGTTTATTCTCAAGCATAGCATCTATATCCGTTCGTTTGATAAATGATAATCTACTACTAATCTTTGATGCTTTGAGATTTCCCGCTTTAACCATATTATATACAGCCTGACGAGATAGCCCTAATAGTTTCCCTGCTTGGGCAAATGATAGATACTCTTTGTCCTTAACATTTTCTATTGGCTTCTCTAATTTGATTGATAGAGTTTCTGCTTCAGCCTGCTTTACTCTTTTATCTCTCACTGCTTGTTTGTAGGCAAGAACAAAAACAGGCGTAAAAAGGCTTAGCAACGATTAACAACGATGCTTGCACAAACAAATATAGCACCCGTAAAGAGTGCTATATTAATCATTTATGATTGATTTAACTATTTGATAATCAGCAACTTACTTTCCGATGCAGAAATGTTTGAAGATGTTTTGAAGGACGGAATCTGTTGAGACTTCGCCTATGATGTCGGAGAGGTGGTGGATACATTCGCGGAGATCCTGAGAGATAAAGTCGCCAGAGAGACCCGACTGCATGCCATACTGTACACGATCGATGGCATGGAGCGCAGAGATTAGGGCTTCGTAGTGTCGCAGATTGGTGACAATGGTGTCCTCGGATGCGTACTGTGGTAGGTCGGCTATGTGTGAGAGAGTTTCTTCTAGTTCAGAAAGACCTTGGCCACATTTGGCTGAGATAAAGAGATGGGGGATACCGAGGTCGGTATAGCGTGCTGCTAAGGTGCTGCGGTCTGATTCGCTTAGGATGTCCGACTTGTTGAAAAGGAGTAGGACCTTTTTCTCTCGAGCTATATCCTTAATCTTTTGCAGAAGGGGTGCATCGTTAGCCATTGCTTCAGCGATGACCCAGAGGATAATTTCAGCTTGCTCCATTTTTTGATAAGAACGAGCGATACCAATACTTTCCACCGGATCATCCGTACGCCGTATACCAGCTGTGTCTATGAAGCGGAAAGTCACTCCACGCACATTGATTGTGTCTTCGATTACATCTCGAGTTGTGCCATGCACGTCGCTGACGATGGCTTTGTCGTCACCCAGAAGGGCATTGAGGAGTGTAGACTTGCCTGCATTTGTTTCGCCGACAATTGCTACGGGGATACCATTTTTTAGCGCATTACCCAACTTGAATGAGTTCGCCAATTTGGATATTGTCTGCTGAACTTGATTAGAGATGTCCAGCAATTGACTTCGGTCAGCAAATTCAAGTTCTTCATGATCGCTGAAGTCCAATTCCAACTCCATGAGCGAGGTGAGATGAAGTAGTTGATCTCGCAGAGCGCGCAACGCTTTGCTGAAATTGCCACGCATTTGATTCATCGCCACGCGATGTGATGCGGCGGAGTCTGAGGCTATTACATCTGCTACTGCTTCAGCCTGACTCAAATCCATCTTGCCATTGAGGAAAGCACGCCTGGTGAATTCACCGGGTTTGGCCATGCGGCAACCGTTTGCCACCAACAAATCCAAAACAGTATGTAGGATATAGCGAGATCCATGACAAGAGATTTCCACGACATCCTCGCCAGTATATGAATGTGGAGCACGAAAGAGTGATATAACCACTTCGTCGACGATTTCTCGTTTTGCGTCGAGGATTCTGCCAAAGGTAATGGTATGCGATTTTCTCTCATATAGAGGCAGACCCTTGGGTGAAGCGAAAATATTATCGACACAGTTTACTGCATGCGGTCCGGAAACACGTATCACTGTGATTGCCCCACCCGACCCAGTACAGGGTGCACAAACAGTATCAGTTTGGCCAAGTCCTTGTATTATGGAGGAATTTGAATTCATTTGTTTTTCGTATTGCCAGGTCAAAAAAATTATTTCACCATCACCTTCTTGCTCACACCATTTTGGCGAATGATATAGAGTCCTTTGCCAAGAACACCACAGCCAGACAACTTCTTGCCTGATATATCAAAGATTTGAGCTGGTGGGGTGATACCAGCAGGTTGTTCCAACGGCGTTTGCTCAATGCCTACCAATGTAGCATCCATAAAGACGAATTCCATATCACCACTTGCTGTAAAATCAATTGCATATAGCGGTTGTGAAAGCTTGCCGCCATCATTGAGCACAGCTGCTGGTGTAGAAGTATCAGAGAATTCACGACATGCGTCACTCGTACCCCATAGGTCACCTCGCACCATCGCCCATGACAATTTATCGTTCTCATCCATATTGCCTCGCTCATTGTCTGCCGCCACCACTTGATAACGCTGACGATTGGGATCATTGTTCACTTGGTTCATGCTCCATGCATTGACTGAATAGTCGATGTGGGTAATCAGCATACCCTCGCCCATATGCGAAGGATACCACCTGGATGGCGTACGATATTCGAGGAAATAAAATTCGCAACCATTATTGTTGGAAGTAATCTTATAAGCAGAAGGCGCATCAGAGGTGCTATCGAAAGTAGACAAGCTGTAAATACCAGCAGTAGTCAATTCGCTATATTTGAGCCATCCCAGCATAGCACGTTCGTAGGCCGACATACCCATCGGGCGATACCCATCGTAGGCATATTGTCCATAGTCCATCACCGACCAATAGTGTGGCGTTTGCAACGTTTCGGCCAGGACGGCATTGCTACCTGTATAGTAGAAATCTGGCAAACCGAGAGCATGACCAAATTCGTGTACGAATACACCCATTCCATCAATATTAGCTCTAGTGGGCACTGGTGCACCATCCTGCAGTTTATAGGCTTGCAGCAATTCATTGCCCACGAAGTAGGATTTTACATTGATACCTTGCACAGTGAATGAGCGTGTAGAGAAGTGCGCCCAAAGGTAATCGTCGCAACCAACTTCGTACGAAGAGTGTTCACCAGGTCCTGCGTGATAGATACTCACCAATGGAATATCACCGCCATTGTGCTTGAACTTTGTGAAATCCACTCCTGCTGCACTAGCTTTGTTAAGTGCTTCCGTGATAAGTTTTGTACAGTTCAAGTCAGTGCGACCAGATGAACTATTGGCGCCGTAATAAGTGTACGAACTATCAGCCATAACCTTTGCCACCACTTCGAAAGTAGGCACAAACAAACCTCCACTTTGATCCTTGAAATAATCCTTCACACTACCCGCACAATATTTTTCGTCGGCATAACCTGGTTCGTTCAAGATGCGTGTCACCTTGTCCACCGTAGTCGTATCTGTGAAGTGCCAATCGGGATATTCAACCATAATCACTGGGATGAGCAATTCGCCCACATTGGGCACAGTACCGCCCGCTGCCTGTCCGTAGGGTGTCACACCGGTGCTGGATGAAATCGCACGAGCCACCTTAGCTGGCGTAGGATGGACCGAGCGCAAAGCCTCGCCTTCTGTCACGGCACATTGGTTGATGAATTGCACCTCGTCTGTCACACGTACATCTGCCTCGTGTGCCAACCACTGCGAAGCACGCATCTGTCCGCCCTGGTTCACGGCATATCTCATGGCACCATCAGCACTGCGCATCAGCATCACACCGTCGCGTGTAGCATAGTTGACATAGCCATCAGCAGTCTTCCACCTTTTCACCAACAAAGTAGTACCATCTACTTGCTTTACAGCGAAGTATGGTTGCTTTGGTCGAGTAGCCCAAACCATAGAAGTACAGAGAAACAGCAAGAGCAAACCAACACTCCATCTTAATCGAATAGTATTCATAGCGGTATTTTTACGATTTTACGTTTTGTGAGATTACTATATACTCGTGCAAAGTTACCAAAAATCAGTGGAATTTTACTTGAGAAGATGTAAATTTTAGCAATTTATTTTCCTTGAATTAGGCTCACACTAAATTAACCTTGAAAAAAGTTAGACTTACAAACCCTAGGAAAATTTTAACAAGGTCTAGGAAAGTTGCGAGAAACCAAGACTTTGTTGAAAGTCAATTGTCTGTAAATCGAAGGGATACATAATGTACTAAACAAACAAGTTTTTCCAGAAAGCAAAGAACGCTGTAATTCGTCGAATGAGTTGGTTCGGCCGCTACCAACCCTTATCAATCATTTACAGATACAAAGATACAACATCGTGAGGGTGAGTTGAGAGTTAATGAGAATTAGCAGAGGCAAATTTGCCACACAGTCATCTCTATATCGACACCTTACACCACTTTTTTTATTTTTTTATTTTTTTTCAGAAAGCCTTTCATTTTCTTTCTCCACTTACCTCATTTTTCTATCTTTTCCAACAAAAAGACTTACAACTGGCTGACACAGCTCGCGCAACCTGGGGAGATAGTATAGTATTTTTAATTATATATTATATATTATATATTTTAATATATAATATATCTACACTAAAGGTACCTATGGGTAGGAGTAGTTGCGCGGGCTATGTCAGCTGGTTGTAAGTCTTTTGAAATTTTCCACTACAAGCTTTGCATTTGAACGAAAAAATATAAATTTGCCATATAATTATAATGCAAAATGATATGGCTGGAGAGAAGACTTACAAGTACGACGATGAATTCAAAAGAAAAGCAAGAAAACACCAATTCGAATTCAGGGAAAAAGTACTACACAACACTTACGACGAGAAGAACCCACAAGTAATTCTCACCCCCGAAGCAACTAAGCAGGGACTTATATTCTGCGAAGTCTATAGAGATTTAATCCGCAGAGAAGTCAAATCTTTTGGTACATCCGCTTTATTTTCCAATATGCTGAGAAGCGAGCACATCCCATACAACATTTTCACACCGATGAAAGAAAATCTATACGCCACAACTATGCTATTCAACGAGATCATTGGCGGTGGAATTTCTTCCATCACTGACATCAAAATAGAGTTCGCTGGGAAAGACAAAAACAAAGAATTGTACCTGAACGACGGTACTTCGTTTGACACCTACATTAAATACATCAGCACCAACGGCGAAGAAGGCGGAATTGGCATCGAAGTAAAATACACAGAAAGGGGATATCGCATTGGAAAGGATGAAAAAGACAAGATAAACAATAAAAATAGCAAATATCATCTAATCTCCAAGTTATGTGGATATTATAAAGACAGTTTAGATATCACATCCTTTATTAAAGCCAACCATCTACGTCAGATTTGGCGCAACCACATTTTGGGTTATGCTATGCTTCATAAAGGCGAGATCAAACGCTTTCATCACATCCATCTTTACCCTCAAGGCAATGAGCATTTTCGGGATCGCGCACTACCTGAATACAAGATGATCTTGACCGAAAGAGGTAAAGACAGCTTCATTGACTTGACCTACGAATATTTGTTTGAATTGATGCACAAATATTTTCAAACACCAAAGCAACAAGAATGGCTGGATTACCTTAAAGAACGATATCTTCCGTCGTAATACTCAACTCGATTTTCAGCAAAAATAAGGTAAAAAAAAGACACCAATTTACTTGCATTTCAGCTTATTTTTTTGTAAATTTGCAGAGTAATATATGAGTGAGCGAAGGATGGCTAGAAAAGTTGCGAAAAAGAAAAGCTATCTTTCGACTCTAACGTTGTGAATATCAAATACTAAAATAATAAAAATAAATCATTATGCAATTAGACGTACTCACAGCCGTATCTCCTGTGGATGGACGATACAGAAGCAAAACGGAAGCCTTGGCTCCCTATTTTTCTGAATACGCTTTGATGAAATACCGCGTGAAGGTGGAAATCGAATACTTCATCATGCTCTGCGAACTCCCATTGAAGCAATTGGAAGGTTTCGACGCTACACTCTTCCCCACCCTTCGTGGTATCTACGAAAACTTTAGCGAAGCTGATGCTGAGCGCGTCAAGGCTATCGAAAGCGTGACTAACCACGACGTGAAGGCAATCGAGTACTTCATCAAGGAAAAATTCGACGCTATCGGCGGTTTGGATACTTTCAAGGAGTTCATCCACTTCGGTTTGACTTCTCAAGACATCAACAACACTTCATTGCCAATGATGTTGAAGGATTCTTTGGACGAAGTATATTGTCCTATGTTGCAAGAGATGATCGACCAACTCAAAGCCTATGCAGAAGAGTGGAAGGATATCCCTATGCTGGCAAAGACACACGGACAACCCGCTTCGCCTACGAAATTGGGCAAAGAGGTGATGGTATTCGTATACCGCTTGGAAACACAGCTGAAGCAGTTGAAGGCTTGTCCTGTGAGCGGTAAGTTTGGTGGTGCTACTGGCAACTTCAACGCCCACAATGTGGCGTACCCAGAATACGACTGGAGAGCAGTAGCTAACAAATTCTTGCCTGAACGCCTGGGTATCGAGCGCGAAGAATATACCACACAGATCTCAAACTACGACAACTTCTCGGCTATCTTCGACACTATGAAGCGCATCCAAACTGTAGTGCTCGACCTCGACAAGGACTTCTGGCAATACGTTTCGATGGAGTATTTCAAGCAAAAGATCAAGGCTGGCGAAGTTGGTTCGAGCGCTATGCCTCACAAGGTAAATCCTATCGACTTTGAAAACTCGGAAGGCAACCTCGGCATTTCTAATGCTATCCTCGAACACTTGAGCGCGAAATTGCCTATAAGCCGCTTGCAACGCGACTTGACCGACTCGACAGTAATCAGAAACGTAGGCGTACCTATGGCACACGCCCTCATTGCCTTCCAAAGCACAATGAAGGGTTTGGGCAAATTGCTCCTGAACGAAGCCAGCATCAAGGCTGACCTGGAAAACTGCTGGGTAGTCGTGGCTGAAGCGATCCAAACCGTATTGCGCCGTGAAGCCTATCCCAACCCCTACGAAGCACTCAAGGCACTGACACGCACCAACGCTGCTGTGACTGGTGAAAGCATTCACAACTTCATCGACACCCTTGAAGTAAGCGATGAACTCAAGGCGGAACTCAAAAAAATCACACCATACAACTACACTGGTGTATATTAATCCCCAAACTATGCATGGGAGAATATCCCAATACTTGAAATTTAATTCAAAAAAGAAAGAAAATGTACGACGATTTCTTTAACAAAAAAAGCGAGAACAGAAGCCGTGACGGCTATATGAATCGCAATGAGAACAACGGACAGTATGCTAATGGCAGAAGAGCTGATGGTAGACCTTCTCGCCCCCGAATTAGCCGCGATGGCAAAGTGGGAAGTAGCAACTATTCAACATCTGCCAGCAGAGATGCACGCGGTGGTGGATACCGTAGTAATTACAACAACGAAGGCAGAGGCGAAACCAGAGAGCGCCGATTCTTCTCGCCCGAAGGTGGTGCAATCGGCAACAATCCTAACCGTCGCCCACAAGGCGGTGGCGAAAATCGCTGGAACAAGCGTCCAGCTGGCGCAGGCTATAATCGTTCTGGTGCCGGCAGTAGTGCTGCAGCAGGCGAAGGTCGCCCCTACTCTGGCTATGGCAGTAGACCAAATGGCGGTTTCAAGAAGAAAAGCGTCTATGGTCCCAAAAAGCGCATGGAGTACAAAGAAGAATTCTTCGACCCCAATGCACCCGTACGCTTGAACAAATATTTGGCTAATGCAGGTATCTGCTCGCGCCGTGATGCGGACAAGTATATCCAAGCAGGCGTCGTGACTGTCAACGGCGAAGTCGTGACTGAACTCGGCACAAAGGTGATGCGCTCGGATGTCGTCCTCTTCCACGACGATGCTGTAAAGATGGAGAAAAAAGTGTACATCTTGCTGAACAAGCCCAAGGGCTATGTGACTACAAGCGAAGACCCACAAAATCGTAAGACTGTGATGGACCTGGTGAAAGGTGCTTGTCCCGAAAGAATCTATCCCGTCGGACGCCTTGACCGTAACACTACAGGTGTATTGCTTTTGACTAACGACGGCGAATTGGCTTCGAAATTGACTCACCCAAAATTCCTGAAGAAAAAGATCTATCACGTCACTACCGACCAAAACGTGACCGCAGCACATATCAGAGAAATCGCTGAAGGTATCACGCTGGAAGATGGCGACATCAAGGCTGATGCTATCGAGTATGTGAGTGACACAGACAAGAAGCAGGTGGGTATCGAAATCCACTCGGGAAAGAACCGCATCGTACGCCGCATCTTCGAACACTTCGACTATCGCGTGACAAAATTGGACCGCGTCTACTTCGCAGGATTGACCAAGAAAAACGTAAAACGTGGCGACTGGAGATTCCTGACTGAAAAAGAAGTGACAATGCTCAAGATGGGTGCATACGAATAATCACAACAATAAAACATCATAATACGTATAAATATAACGTCATAAGAATATGAAACGTACAAAAATCGTAGACTTGCTATCAAGCACCGAATACGGCAAAGAAGTATGCGTGAAGGGTTGGGTGAGAACTCGCCGCGGTAGCAAGGCTGTCAACTTCATCGCACTGAACGATGGTTCGACAATCAAGAATATACAAGTAGTAGCAGACGTTGAAAAATTCGACGAAGAGTTGCTCAAACAAATCACAACTGGTGCTTGTCTCTCGGTGAACGGTACACTTGTGGAAAGCGAAGGTGCTGGCCAAAGTTCGGAAATCCAAGCCAACGAGATAGAAGTGCTCGGCACATGTGGCGCAGATTACCCCATGCAAAAGAAAGGTCAGACCTTTGAATACATGCGCCAACATGCACACATGCGTTTGCGTACCAATACGTTTGGCGCTGTGTTCCGCATTCGCCACAATATGGCTATGGCTGTACACCAGTTCTTCCACGAACGCGGTTTCTTCTACTTCCACACCCCTATCATCACAGCTTCAGACTGTGAAGGTGCTGGACAAATGTTCCAGGTGACTACAAAGAATCTCTACGATCTGAAGAAGGATGAAGAAGGCAAGATTGACTATTCAGACGACTTCTTTGGCAAAACTACATCGCTGACCGTGTCTGGTCAATTGGAAGGCGAATTGGCAGCCACAGCACTTGGCGCTATCTATACCTTCGGTCCAACCTTCCGCGCTGAGAACTCAAACACACCACGCCACTTGGCTGAGTTCTGGATGATTGAACCCGAAGTAGCCTTCAACGACATCCACGACAATATGGACTTGGCAGAAGACTTCATCAAGTACTGTGTGCGCTGGGCTTTGAACAATTGTCAAGACGACCTGGAATTCCTCAACAAGATGGTCGACAAGTCACTGCTCGAACGCTTGAATTTTGTCGTAGACAACGACTTCGTCCGCTTGACCTACACCGAAGGTATCGAAATCCTTGAACAAGCAGCGAAAGAAGGCAAGAAACAATTTGAATTCCCTGTACACTGGGGTGTAGACTTGGCCAGCGAACACGAACGTTACTTGGTCGAAGAACACTTCAAGAAGCCCGTCATCCTGACCGACTATCCAAAGGAAATCAAGGCGTTCTATATGAAGCAAAACGAAGACGGCAAGACCGTACGTGCTATGGACGTGCTCTTCCCACAAATCGGCGAAATCATCGGTGGTTCGGAACGTGAAGAAAGTTACGACAAACTCGTGGCACGCATCAACGAATTGGGCATTCCTATGAAGGACATGTGGTGGTACCTTGACACACGCAAATTTGGTACTTGTCCTCACAGCGGTTTCGGTCTCGGCTTCGAGCGACTCATCCTCTTCGTGACTGGTATGCAAAACATCCGCGACGTGATCCCATTCCCACGTACACCAAAGAATGCCGAATTCTAATTTGCACAAATTATCGTCTAACCCTCACAAATTACTTAGATATGTATACAGTTGACGAACTCAACGACCTGCTGATTGATTTATCATACTCAGAAGACATCGGCGATGGCGACCATACTACGCTTTGCTGCGTACCCGAGGACGCAATGGGTCAATCTCAACTCCTTATCAAGGAAGAAGGCATCCTGGCTGGTATCCGTATCGCCAAGGAAGTGTTCCACCGCTTTGACCCCACTATGGAAGTGGAAGTATTCATCGAAGACGGCACTCGCGTAAAGCCAGGTGATGTCGCAATGATTGTGACTGGTAAGGTGAGAAGCCTCCTACAGACCGAGCGCCTGATGCTCAACATCATGCAGCGCATGAGTGGTATCGCGACAATGACAGCCAAGTATGTCGAAAAGCTCGAAGGTACTGGCACTCGCGTACTTGACACCCGCAAGACTACTCCAGGTATGCGCATGCTCGAGAAGGAAGCAGTCAAGATTGGTGGCGGTACAAATCACCGCATCGGTTTGTTTGATATGATTTTGCTCAAAGACAATCATGTCGACTTCTGCGGTGGCATCAAGAATGCCTTGGATCGTTGTGCACAATATCAAAAGGAGAAAGGCCTCAATCTGAAGGTTGAAATCGAAGTGCGCACCTTCGACGAAATCGAACAAGTGATGCAACATGGCGGTGCAGACCGTATCATGCTCGACAACTTCTCTGTGGAAAATACAAAGAAGGCCGTTGAAATCATCAACCACAAATTTGAAGTGGAATCAAGCGGCGGCATCACTTTCGATACACTCCGCGACTATGCAGAATGCGGCGTAGACTTTATCTCAGTGGGTGCCCTCACCCACTCTGTCATGGGTCTCGACATGTCATTCAAAGCCGTAAAATAATCTTTCCCGAAGGGTAAGGGTCAAAGGTTAAGGGTCCAGAGAAGTAGTGATGCCCGCATAGCATGCACTAGTGAAATATCTCTACAAGGTCCCCTAACCCATCTCCCTGACCCTTCGTCTTTTTAATTAGGTCTGAGGACTCTGAAGACTCTGAGAACTCTGAAGACTCCGACCAACACCTCCTAAAATCCCCAAATAATGAAAAAATCCCTATTCATCACCGCACTCATAGCAGTATTAGCATTTGCATTTCAATCTGCTGATGCTTGCACCAGTTTCCTGGTCGGCAAGAAAGCCTCTGCCGACGGTTCTGCTTTTATCACCTACAATGCCGACAGTTATGGCATGTTTGGTCGTCTCAAATACTACCCTGCTGCCAAGCACCCCAAGGGCACTATGCGCCGCATAGTTGATGGCGACACGAACCACTACCTCTGCGACATCCCCGAAGCAGCCGAAACCTACGCCGTGATGGGACAAATCAACGAGTACCAATTGGCTATCACCGAGACCACCTTTGGTGGACGCGAAGAATTAGACGGTGAAGGTGAAGGTATAGACTATGTGAGCCTGATGACGCTGGGCTTGCAACGCGCCAAGACAGCTCGCGAAGCCATCAAGGTGATGACCGAACTTGTCAATAAATACGGCTATGCCAGCAGCGGTGAAAGTTTCTCAATCGCCGACCCCAACGAAGTGTGGATGATGGAAATGATCGGCAAGGGCAAGGGGCGTGAAGGCGCCGTATGGGTGGCAGTCAGAATACCTGACGACTGCATCGCTGCACACGCCAACCACAGCCGCATCCACAAGTTAAACTTGAAAGACAAAGACAACGTGATGTACGCCAAAGACGTCATCACATTTGCTCGCCAAAAGGGTTATTTCACTGGCAAGGACGCCGATTTCTCATTCTCTGCCACCTATGCCCCAGCCGACTTTGGCGCCATCCGCTATTGCGACACCCGCGTATGGAGTTTCTACAACAAATGGGTAGAGGGTATGGACCAATATCTCGACTATGCCACAGGCAAAGCCATTGGCAAGCACAAGCCCATGCCGCTTTACTTCAAGCCTAAGTGCAAATTGAGCCTGGCCGACGTGATGGAAAGCAATCGCGACCACTACGAAGGCACTCCATTTGACATAACCAAGGACGCTGGAGCAGGTGCCTACTGCATGCCCTACCGCCCATCACCACTCACATGGAAACACGAAGGCAAGACTTACTTCAACGAGCGTCCCATCTCAACCCAACAAACTGCATTCACTGTCGTAGCACAAGTGCGAGACTATCTGCCCAACGCTATCGGCGGCGTGCTGTGGTATGCCAACGACGACCCCAACATGGCAGCATATACACCAGTCTATTGTGCCAACAACGCTGTGCCTGAATGCTACAATGTAGCCGAAGCAAACGATGTGACTTTTTCTATCAAATCCGCCTTTTGGGTGTGCAATTGGGTAGCCAACATGACTTATCCTCGCTACTCGCAAATGTTCCCTTCGCTCAAGGCCGTACGCGATCGTCTCGAAACGACCTACTTCGACAGAGCAAAGCAAATCGAAGGCGCTGCTGGCAAATTGTTCGAGCACAATCCAGCTGACGCGGTGAAGTACCTGACTGCCTATTCACAACAATGCTCTGAAGAGATGATGTCGGCTTGGCTGAAACTGGCAGAATATCAAATCGTCAAATTCAACGATATGGTGGTGAAGCCAGAAAAGGACGGAAAGTTTGAACTTACCCCTGATGGTATCGCCGTGCCACCCGTGCGCCCAGGCTTCGACGAATCACAAAAAGCAACTATCGTGCGCGAGACTGGCGACAAATACCTTTTGCCGACAGAGTAAATAAAAAATTAAAGGCAGAGAACGACGGAGAGCGCTAACGATTATTTATACTTGAAAAGAATCAGTGTTAATATCATAGAAAAATCTGTCAGTTTTTACTGTCGAAAATATATGCAACAAGAAGGAGACTGATACCGATTGGTATATCAGTCTCCTTCTTGTTTTTACGGGTCATAACCACATACAAACAACTATAGAAGAAGTTTCATTTATCTAAAAAACAGATCTATTTTCTAGCAACAAACCGGTGATTCACAAACCTAGACCTTTTTTAAAAAAGCCTTGACTTTTTTAAAACGAGACGTCGCAAAATTTCAACAAGGTTAAGGTTTGTGTAAAGTAAAGAATTCGTCACTAATTTGACTACTTAAAATTAGCCATAATGATGCGACTCAGCACTTCTCTTCCTCGTGGCGAATAGGTGCGACCACCACGCCGTATGCTGTCAACACCAGCAAAGTCAATGAAATGAATGCCTACAGGGATGACATCGGGGTGAGTATCAAGAAGGTGAAGGAATTGCGAGTGAACGACCTCAGCATTCTGTAAATAACCACGCGAAGTAGCCAATCCCGACAAATGCATAAGCGTGTTGGCATAGGCGCTGAGAAAATTGAAGGTAATAAAGTCATTCTGCGAAGACCAATCAAAGGCTATCTGTACTGCTGCCAGTTTGCTCATCATACGCTCGGTTCCCATTGAATTATAATAATCCTGAATTCGTAAGGGGATTGATGCGTCACCATTACTTGGCATGATACGAGCTTCAGTGGTCCCACCAGCACTATGTGACCATCCATGCACAATACCGCCTAATGCGGTGCCGGCATAAGCATTGCGAGAAAGCAGCAAGATCCGACCCCGAAGATCTGCTACACACATTCTATGCGAAAGAGGCGCTATCTTTTCTCTATATTTATTGATACACTCTCCCACCTTTTGTGCCCAGAGTTTTCTTTCCTTTTCCGACTCCGCTTCGACTTCCTCACGCAATAGCACGATGGCAAATTCCGTGGGATGTGTTTCCAACTTGCTACATATCGTCTGAATAACTTCGTCAAAAGTCGTTTTGACACGCAATGGTCCATGATAGATGTGAAGCACCTGTCTCTTGACAGCAGGTCGCAAATCGAAGGCTCTGACACCCAGATCCCAAAGTTCAGAGATAGTATAGTTCTGAGTGATGCCTAGTCGAAAGGGACCGACAACACCATGTCCTGTTGCGGCATCGTGAGCACCGGGGATGGAGAGCGCAGAGATTGATCGATCGTCGGGCAAGGCTTGCATCCATGCCTCTCGCTGAGCAAACATGTGCAGACTTCCCGTGATAAGAAAGACTGCACATGACAATGTATTCAATAGTATTCGCATACCTATTCTATAGAAGAGAGCCAATCGCTAAAGGGCTATCAAACTATATAGCATATAAATCCAATGGGCTACAAGTGCTGCACCGATACCACCGATGGTGTGAGACAGAATCGCCTTGGAGGTGAGATTGCGATATCCCAATGAGTCGAGCATCGCGGTGTGTGTACTGAGATAACCGCTCCAACACATACCAATAGCTGTGAATACGGCGATAGCATTGCCATCTGCCCAGCCCGATTCGATGAAGCCTGGGACAAGCCCCAGTGCGGCACCAACGGCACCGAGAGCAGTGATTGGGAAGGCTATCTGATGGGGATCTGTGAAACCAAACAACCAGTCGAACAGGAAGTCAAGATGAGTCGCTAAAGTGGGCAAGAGTTCGATACCCTCGTACGCTGCACCAGTATAAGTACCATCGGCCGAAGCGCCAAAAGTGAGAAGCATGACCAATGATGATATAATCAACACACCAGGGATAATTGCAATACCAACATCGACGCCAGTGCGACCGCCATTGAGCAGGGCATTGAGGATGCGGGTGAACATAGGTTCATCTGACTCGCCACCAACGTTCATTTTCTCATCGACACGCTCGTGAACATATTCTGTAACGTACTCAGGATGTGCCTTACTGACAAAGCGTTGCATCAAACGAGTTGATAAGATACTACCACAGAAAGCACCAAACAAACCAATCATCGGTTCGGCATAAAATCCCTGACCAAACATAAAAACGAGCACCAACAAACCCATACCAAAGGAGGTACCGAAGTTAGTCAGAGAGATTAACTGATATTTCTTGAAATAACTAGCAAATCGCTTGTCTTGAGACAAGGAGATGATGGCAGGATTGTCCGAAAGGAAAGTCATCACGGCTCCAAGTGCTGCAACACCAGGCAGATTGAACAAGGGACGCATAAAGGGACGCAAAAGTGTACCGAGCAATTTCACCACACCAAATTCCACAAAAATTGCACCGATAGCACCTGTAATGACGCAGATGGCCATTAGATAGAAACAGGTATTGAGCAACAGGTCGTGTGCCGTCTTCATGATCGTATTGAGCATATTGGGCACTCCCATTATACTGCCGATATAACCAAAGAAGCCAAAGACAATGAGCAAGCAGGGAATACCTGCGGGGATAAACTTCTTAATACTTGATGCTTTCATAATTAGATTTTTTTGAGGGGGTAGTCGGAGTCCTCAGGTTTCTCAGACTACTTCACTATTTACTTTCATTTCTTCTTAATCACCTTTTGCAATGCTGAGATAACGTCAACCTTCCATTTAACACCCAAATCAAAGAAGTCTTGATTGTCCTGCAAAGCACCTGCGGGGTTAGTATTCTTGCCGAATGAGTATCCACCATTGACGTGGAGGCGCAGGTCATGACTGTCCTTGAGGGGATACACCTCTATCCCACCACCAACGCGAGTAATTTCGGTGCCAGGCATGACACACAGGTCGGCACTCGATTGGCTGTTGTTGACATCATAACTGGCCTTGGCAAAGACATTAACGCGATCCTTGATCATATACGACAAATCGCCCACAATGGTATAGTTCTTGAAAAATGTGAAATCGTCGAGCGTCGCACGATTCATGATGTCGAGTTGCAGGCAAAAGTTGTTCCAATTGAACTGATTACCCAAGCTTAGGTACTGAACATACTTGCCTGGTTGGTATTCCAAAAAGTTGACAGAATAGAGCGAGGTGAACCAATCGTGCTGACCCATCCACATCAAGTTGTAAGCGAAACTGTGCTTTCTATTACCTTCAATATAATCAAACGGACTTGTCACTATCTGTGCCAGGATCTTATCATTCCCCTTTGGCGTAACGTAAGCACCACTCACACCCCAACGATAGCAATTGATATGATGCCAATATTCCGATGCGAAATAGACATCAATAGGAGCTTTGTCATACTCGAAACCACCAATAGCCACAACCTGCTTACCGGCAGAGATTTCCCAATTTTTCGTGGGTTTATAAGTCAAATGCAACCAGTCGGTAGCGTCGAAGAACGTCGCATCCTTGTTAGGCTTATTTAAGCGCTGGCGGTAGTCATAGTACAGTTGGTCGGTGATCTTACCCTTCAAACGAACATTAAAGTATTTACCCTTGAAGCCCGAATTGGCATCAACAATCTTACCATCTACAAACTCGTGCTGATAGTCGGCTCTGACTTCAAAGCCCAAATTAATCCATTCATTGCTATTTTGCGCAGTGGCAGCAGTGACGCCAACCAAGGCAAGCAGGGCCAATATCGTTTTCTTCATAGCCTTATATTTTAATAAATAGTAAATAGAAAATGAGGATGCACCATCGTGCACATCCCCATTGTAAATAGCATATTTAGAATTCGCTAGTGAAGTGGAAGCGAATATTCTTAAAGTCATTTTGTGCCATTTGCAGCACATAGCCTGAGTCAGCCAGGAAGACATCACGACCCTCGCGGTCCTTGGCCATATATTGATATTTACGCTTCTTGAAGTTTTCCAGTTCTACAGGGTCATCGCTCTCTATCCAGCACGCTTTGTAGAGTGATATGGGTTCCCAACGACACTTGGCATTGTATTCATTTTCCAAGCGATATTGGATGACTTCAAATTGCAATTGACCTACGGTACCGATAATCTTGCGACCATTGAATTGGTTGACGAAGAGCTGTGCCACACCTTCGTCCATCAACTGCTCGATTCCCTTCTGCAATTGCTTTGTCTTCATCGGATCGGCATTTTCGATGTACTTGAACATCTCGGGCGAGAAGGATGGCAAACCGCGATAGTGCAGATTTTCGCCCTCAGTGAGCGTATCGCCAATCTTGAAGGTACCGTTGTCTGGCAAACCGATGATGTCGCCAGCCCATGCTTCGTCGACAGTCGTCTTGCGCTGTGCCATAAATTGTGTGGGCGAAGAGAAACGCAGCGTTTTGCCATGGCGAACATGCATATAAGGTGCATTGCGCACGAACTTGCCCGAGCATACTTTGCAGAAAGCGACGCACGAGCGGTGATTGGGGTCGATATTGGCGGTGATTTTGAAAATAAAGCCACTGAATTTCTGCTCGTCGGGTTGTACTTCACGTTCTTCAGCCATAACGGGACGAGGCGAAGGAGCAATTTCGACGAAGGTATTGAGCAATTCCTCTACACCAAAGTTGTTGAGCGCCGAACCAAAGAATACTGGCGCCACTGTGCCTTCGAGATAATCTGCTACGTTGAACTCTGGATAGACGCCTTCGATCAGTTCCAACTCACTGCGTAACTTATCAGCCAACTCTGCACCAATATGCTCGTCCAATTGTGGCGTGTTAATGTCCACCTCGACCTTTTCAGCCACCACTTGTTTTGAGGCTTGGAAGAGGTTCAGGTTTTGCTCGTAGATATTATACACACCCTTGAAGCGCACACCACTTTCAATAGGCCAAGTCAAGGGACGTACGCTGATTTGCAATTCTTCCTCTAGTTCGTCCATCAGGTCGAATGGGTCCTTGGCTTCGCGGTCCATCTTGTTGACAAAGATGATGACGGGCGTATTGCGCATACGACATACATCCATCAATTTACGTGTTTGCGTTTCGACCCCCTTAGCACCGTCCACAACAATGATTACGCTGTCCACAGCGGTGAGCGTGCGGTAGGTATCTTCAGCAAAGTCCTGGTGACCTGGGGTATCAAGGATATTAATCTTGTAGTCGCGGTAGTCAAACTCCATCACCGAGGTTGTGACAGAAATACCACGTTGCTTTTCGATTTCCATCCAGTCGGATGTAGCCGTTTTCTTAATCTTATTGCTTTTCACAGCACCAGCCACCTGTATTTGTCCACCAAAGAGCAGGAGTTTTTCAGTAAGTGAAGTTTTACCGGCATCTGGGTGAGCAATGATAGCAAAGGTGCGACGACGACTGATTTCAGGATTCATGTGAAATATATAATATATTAT
>JAGKTZ010000038.1 GCA_021153165.1 Prevotellaceae bacterium | reverse complement strand
ATATTGGGTTTTCAGGGCTTCTTTTCTTTTTTCAGCCGCTAATCTTTTTCTAGCTCCCATTTATTAATTTCTCTTTTTAATTTCTGGATTGAATATCCCGTTTATTATTTTTTCTTGTTACCGCCGTGGCCACCGAACTTACGTGTGAGTGCAAACTCACCGAGCTTGTGTCCTACCATGTTTTCGGTCACATAAACGGGGATGAATTTATTTCCGTTGTGAACTGCAATTGTATGACCCACAAAATCTGGGGAAATCATTGAAGCTCTAGCCCATGTCTTAACTACGCTTTTCTTGCCGCTTTCATTCATAGCAAGCACCTTCTTTTCCAAAGATACAGCGATGTATGGACCTTTCTTTAATGAACGACTCATATTGTTCTTATTCTTTTAGTGCTTATTACTTCTTATTGCATCTTTCGATTATGTACTTGCTTGATTGCTTCTTAGGTGCTCTAGTCTTCTTACCCTTAGCATACAAGCCTGTACGTGAGCGTGGGTGTCCACCACTTTGACGACCTTCACCACCACCCATTGGGTGATCTACTGGGTTCATTACAACACCACGGTTGTGAGGACGACGTCCCATCCAGCGTGAACGACCTGCCTTACCTGAGCTTTCGAGAGCGTGGTCTGAGTTACCAACACTACCTACTGTAGCTTTACAAGCGCTCAAGATCTTGCGAGTTTCGCCTGAAGGAAGTTTGATTACACAATAAGCACCTTCACGAGAAGTCAACTGAGCGAAGTTACCTGCTGAACGCACGAGGAGAGCACCTTGACCAGGACGGAGTTCAATGTTGTGAATCACTGTACCTACTGGGATGTTCTTCAAAGGAAGTGCGTTACCAATTTCAGGAGCTGCGTCTGCACCAGAAAGCAACTTGTCACCAACTTTCAATCCGTTAGGAGCGATAATATAACGCTTTTCACCATCAGCATAGAAGAGCAATGCGATACGAGCCGAACGGTTTGGATCGTACTCAATAGTCTTCACTGTTGCGGGTACACCGTCTTTTTCTCTCTTGAAGTCGATGAAGCGGAACTTTCTCTTGTGACCGCCTCCAAGGTAGCGCATAGTCATTTTACCGACGTTGTTGCGACCACCACTTGCGCGCTTACCACATACGAGAGATTTTTCAGGTACGGATGCAGTAATTTCTTCGAACGTACCTATAATTTTGTGTCTCTGCCCCGGTGTCGTGGGCTTAAATTTACGTACTGCCATCTTTTATTTAGATATTGCTATAAAAATCGATTGTTTCACCTTCCTTCACAGTCACGATAGCTTTCTTGAAAGCATTTGTGCGACCCTTGAGAAGGCCAGCCTTTGTGTAACGGCTCTTATTCTTGCCTGCGTAACGCATAGTGTTTACATCCACTACAGTCACACCATACAAAGCTTCAACTTCAGCCTTAATTTCGAGCTTGTTTGCTTCAGGGCGAACAATAAAGCCGAACTTGTTTTGCTTTTCTGAGACAGTATTCATCTTCTCAGTAACAATAGGTTTGATAATGTATGCCATTTCTGTTCGATGCTTTATTTAGTTAAAACTTCATTGATTTGTCCAAGTGCATTTTCAGTCACGAGCAACACACCAGCGTTCAATACGCCGTATGTATTCAAGTCAGCTGCGCAAGACACTTTCACTCTTTCTAAGTTACGTGCAGACAATACTACATTCTTGTTTACGCCTGGCATCAAAACCAACACCTTTTGACCTTCTACCTTGAGATTCTTCATGATCTCAACGAAGTTCTTAGTCTTAGCTTCTGCCATTTCGAAGTCTTCTACAACTACGATAGCATTTTCTTGAGCCTTGTATGCGAGTGCACTACGACGAGCCAAAGACTTAACTTTCTTATTCAACTTGAAAGAGTAGTCACGAGGTTGTGGACCGAATACACGAGCACCACCTACGAGTACTGGAGAGTTGATATCACCACGGCGAGCACCACCACCACCTTTTTGACGGCCGAGCTTGCGAGTTGAACCACTCATTTCACTTCTTTCCTTAGCCTTAGCTGTACCTTGGCGTTGAGCTGCGAGGTAACGACGAACATCGAGATAGATCGCGTGGTCGTTTGGTTCAATACCGAAAACTGAATCATTGAGCGCAACTACTCTGCCAGTATCTTCACCTTTGATGTTTAATACTTTTACTTCCATTACTTCTCAACAATTACGATTGAACCTTTGCATCCTGGCACGCTACCCTTGATCAAGAGCAAGTTGTGTTCAGGAATCACCTTTAACACTCTCAAGTTCTGAGCTGTCACACGCACGTTACCCATTTGGCCGCCCATGCGCAAACCCTTAAATACCTTAGCGGGGTAAGAACAAGCACCAATAGAACCGGGCTTACGTGAACGGTCATCTTGACCGTGAGTAGTTTGTCCTACACCACCGAAGCCATGACGCTTCACAACGCCCTGGAAGCCCTTACCCTTAGAAGTACCAACAACGTCAACAAAGTCAGCGTCATTAAACAATTCTACGGTCAAAGTGTCACCCAAGTTCAATTCTTGTTCAAAACCTGTGAACTCGGCCAAGTGACGCTTGGGAGTAACTCCAGCCTTCTTGAAATGTCCCATCAAAGGAGCAGAGGTATTCTTTTCCTTTGCGTCTTGGAAGCCCACTTGCACTGCAGCATAGCCATCCTTTTCGACATTCTTAATCTGAGTTACCACGCAAGGACCAACTTCAATCACAGTGCATGGCACATTCTTGCCATCAGCACTGAATACGGATGTCATTCCGATTTTCTTTCCTAATAATCCTGGCATTTCAGTTTATTTTAAAATAATTAAGTTAATTTTCTCGCTAATTCCGTAGCCCTCAATCACCGTCATGACCATGGGGCGGAAGGTTATCACTAACCGCGGCAAAAGCCATCAAAATAAAGCAGTTATCGAAATATTACTACTTTTCGGAGTGCAAAGGTACGAATTTATTTCTAACCTACAAACATTTACGCATCTTTTTTCTAAAAATATTTTATTCTCGCAGAGTTAGTTAGGACCTGACACAGCATATCAAAATATGAAGGCAAATTATCACACATTCATCACCAAGAGAAACATCAATGCATTCAAGAAATATGTTTCACAACATAAATCGAAAAGAAAAAAGATCTTTTTACGCCCAAAAGATATAAAGTCCATCCCAAAACCCCCATCAGCACATACACATATATTATATATAGACAATCTATCCAAACTTTCTCCCATTATAGCAAAGGCCACATTTCATTTTCACACTTTCAGCACCTCGTTCTTAACAAATGTTTAGAATTAAACCATCAAAACTATGACAATCCGGCAAAATATTGTACCTTTGGCAACCGTTGAAGAACTAAAAAACGTTCAACGACTACACAAAACGAAAATTTATGTTAGGAAAAATACTTTTATTGATATTCTACTTTACCGCACCTGCTGGTATTCTATTTATTTGCCGCAAAACAAAAGTGTTCAACAAAATCGGCCCAGTGCTTACCCTTTACCTACTGGGCGTATTGGTGGCCAACATCGGTTTGTTTCCATCCGAACCTGTGGCGCACGAAAAACTAATGAATTTTCAAAATTCCATTTCTGAAATACTCGTGCCCTTAGCCCTGCCAATGATGCTATTCGGTTGCAACTTCAAGAAGTTCTCTTTGGGCAAATCTCTGGGAGCTTTAGTCCTCGGCGTCCTATCCGTTATGGCATTCGTAT
Source organism: Prevotellaceae bacterium (assembly GCA_021153165.1). GTDB lineage: Bacteria > Bacteroidota > Bacteroidia > Bacteroidales > Bacteroidaceae > Alloprevotella. The sequence goes on along the minus strand of JAGKTZ010000038.1, from coordinate 13,730 downwards.
TTATTGGTTACATTGCATTCGACGGCAAGTTGGGCGAAGAGGGAACCAAGATGGGCGCTGCCTTGACTGGTCAATACCTTGGTGGTGCCGCCAACCTCGCAGCCATCAAGCAGATGCTGGGACTTGGCACCGAAAACTTTGTCATACTCTCCACCTGCAACCTGATTGTATCATTCTTCTACCTGATGTTCCTTATGGGTGGAGGTGTAACACTTGCACGCAAGATTGTTGGCAAAAGAGGCAACAGCGAGCAGTTCATAAATGTTGAAGAATATACCGAAGACAATCCCTATAAGGATTTCGGCAAGCGAAAGAGCCTCATACAACTCTGCAAAGTATTGCTTGCCTCCGTTATCGTAATGGGCATATCTGTATACATCGGCACACTTGCCTCAGATGGCAACGGCATATCTATGATCGCCCTTATCCTGTCTATCACCACCATCTCGCTACTACTCACATCATGGAAAGAAGTACGCCAATGGGACAAGAGCTACGACGCCGGCATGTATCTCATCTACGTATTCTGTTTCGTCATGGCAACAATGGCCGACCTCAGCAGCATCGACTGGAATCAAAGCCTCTATATATTAATATTCCAAGCCGTAATCATCTTTGGTTCACTATTCCTCACGATCATTCTGGCCAAACTATTCCGCATCGATGCAGACACAGCAGTCATCACCTCCGACACACTAGTCAACTCTCCCATCTGCGTACCTATGATTGCTGCAACGATGAAGAACAAGGACGTCATCGTCACCGGCATCACCAATGGTCTGGCTGGATATGCTATAGGCAACTACATCGGCTTCTTGATGTACAACCTCTTCTTGTGGTTATAGCGAGAAAGTTCGGGCAAGCACACCAACGTTTGCCTAAGCAAACTAAGCCATCCAAACTCATCCCCACCCCGAGCCACACACATCTCCGAGTTAGCACTCGCTTAGCGCAAGTCAAGTTTTATCATCCTATATTTATTTATATAGACCATATCATACGCCCTCACGTGAATACATTATTTACGTGAGGGCGTAGATTTAAGTCAACAATTCAACCTTTGATAGACGATTTCCACATTATCCCAATCCACCTTTTCGCCATTGGCATCCTCAAACTGATCACCAATTCCTGCTACGATTTCCAGAAAGTCCGCCTTCGCCTCCTCCTCTGTTGCGCCGTAACCACAAAGTTCTTCTATTTCGGCAGGGTAGACCACAAAGTCCACATCCTCCACTTTTTCTATTATCACGTCAATCTGTTTCATAGCTAAATATTTTAAAGGTTAATATTTATTTCTACCCCCACAGACACAACAACGGCTTACGTGAGGTTAGCAAGTGCAAAGATAGCAAATCTGCTTTAGGGCGCTCTTTTTTATTGAGATTTATGAATATTTTACATTCAAAATCACTTATCCCATCAAAAAAGAAGAATTTCCTAATAATCCTCTTTTCTTAAGGATCGAATTTTCAAGTTGCATAAAAAAAGAAATATTTTGCTCATAAAAATAGGGGCATATATCAAATTGAATTTTGAATATACCCCATAATATTAAAACGCGTCAAATTATTCTTCAACTTTCGTCTTTTCCATTTCCACTTCAATCACATCATTATCCCATTTGCAACATTTACCCGTACCTAAATCTATACCCCAAGCAATTACATTGGTCAAATTTATAACAGAAACAGGATTAAATACTGCATTGAGCTGAATTGGCGTATTTTTATAGCCTTCCTTCTTTGCAATTAAGGTTTTGTCAGATAGTTTCTTTCTAATATTAACTGTGGTAGCACCATCCTCTGGTATTTCAGCTATCTTTTGATTATTATCATAGATACGCGTCTCAGGCATACCCATAAAAGTTATAGGTTGTTTAGACGGGGTAAATAACGTACCACAGGAAGTTAAGCACAGAGTGCTAATCACTAAGCATAAAATTTTCCTCATGATTATTCCTTAAAAAGTTAGAAATCAAAGCCCAAAGATATATCCAAACTATGTAAATAAGCTTTCTCGCTCTTTGATTTATAAGTAATATAATTATACCCTTGCGCGGTATAACCTAATCCAACATTCATGCCCAAGTTCTTTAATAGACCGATTCGTACACCTACTTTAGGTGATGCATAAAAGCCACTAATATCAAAAGCCGTATATCCTACTTTAACATCAAAAAAAGGAGAGATCGCCCCCTTACCCATATTTGCCCTAAGATTAAAAAATAGAGGTACTGCCACAGCATTATCTACAAAATAGTCCATTTTGTAGACATCCAAACCAACTCCAAGCCCTAAAAAGATATGGTTATCGACCATATAACCATGAGAAGTTGTAAATCCAAAACCCAACGAATTGAGTTTTTTATACACGCCATCATTACCGGGTTTTAACGTCAAATCCACAAATCCCTTATAACGTTCGCCTTGAATTTGTTGCGCGCTTACATAAGAAAAGGTCGAAACCAAAAGTACTAAAATAACAAGTATTCTTTTCATAATATTGACATATAAGATTAACCCTACTCTATTTCGGTTTTTCAGGATACACCGGAAGCTCCTAAACTCGGTAAATACGCACACAAAAAAGCGTGGAGCTTTGTCGTACTTATCCTCAAGGTGTTTGGCGTAACCTACCGATAGAACAACTCAAAGCCCACGCTATGCGCGAGCATCTCGTCATATTCCTATCGGTGTCTTTTAGTCGCCAAACTTCAGAGGATAGAATAAAACGTAAACGCTTTTCCAATATGTCTAAAATGTGCGTATCAATATACGCTAATGTTTCATAGGCTCATTATTTTGTGAATTTACTTTCGCAAAAGTAAAAAATATTTAATTGTCAAAAAAGGTTTCGCATCACTTTTTTCACCAGAACTAAATAATTGACGACATCCCTGTTTTCATAATTCCATAAAGCCTCCCAACTCCCCCACTCCACCCCAAAAGAAAAAAGTCAAGACCTCGTGAAAATTTCGCGACGGCTCGTTTAAAAAAGGTCTAATGTTTTTTAAAAAAGGTCTTGACTTTTTTTGAGGGGCAAATTAAGAGAGGATGGAAGCAAAGGGATGCAACATTTTTTTCGCTTTTTTATGGTTCAAAAGGGAAAGAAAGGGCGAAAAAATTTGGTGGACTGACGGATACCCACTACCTTTGCCCACAGATGGTCGGAGCACGAACGCAATGAGCGGGGTGGCATACGGCCCGAATATTGAACAATAAAAAACTGAGTATTATGGCAACGAAATTTTATAAATGCGCACATTGCGGCAATGTGGTTCACAAGGTAGTAGACAAAGGCGTACCCGTATTTTGCTGCGGACAGAAAATGGAAGAATTGGAACCCAACACTGTAGATGCGAGCGGCGAAAAGCACGTGCCCGTGGTGACACGTGTGGACGACTGCCGATTGAAGGTGGAAGTGGGTAGCGTGGCTCACCCTATGCTGCCGGAGCATCACATCGCTTTCGTGTATGTGGAATGCGAACAGGGCGGCATCCGCGTGGACTTGACCGACAAACCCGAAGCAGAGGTGTGCGTATGTGGCAACAAGCCGGTGGCGGTGTATGAATACTGCAACCTGCACGGATTGTGGAAGACTGAACTATAACGATTCTACGACACAGGACACGACGTCCACATAAAAACAAATACGACCTGGGGTTCTCAAGATGAACCTCAGGTCGTATGCTTTATTGTAGATTTGCCACAATATCTATGTAGTCACAGATCTTTCTTTATATTGCGCTTGGCACCATGCACATCAGCGCACATACACTTTCCTACCATTGATGATATAAAGGCCTTTCTTCAATTTGCCGAGTCCAGCGGGCGATTGATGCACGGCGCGACCACTCAGGTCGTAGATGCGCTGGGACTTATGCTGTTGTGCTTCAACACCGGTCAGGGCCGTGACGTGCGAAGCGCCATAGACGTAGACATCGTGAGCGGGCATGGTGACGGGCACGTCTTGCCAGCCTTCGAAGGTCATGTGCTCGCCCAAATCTACAGCAGGGGGAACGATCTTTTCACCATATTTCACCTGCTGAGTAGTATAGTGCGCGCCATCCAGGTAATAGTAGACGCTATAAGTATTGACTTCGTAGGCAGCTGATACGACCAAATCGTGATCAGGCATTACCTTGGGCAGGCCTTCCCACTCGACAAAGGTGTGACCTTCCTTATCGGGCGCAGTGGGTGGGATGATTTCTGCACCAACCTCGAGGGTGTCGGTAGCAAACGGTTTGCCGTCGACCATATAGGTGACACTGTACGTCGGAGTGACTGCTGATTGCACTTCAAACGAGACCTTGGCATTACTCAAAGTCATCTCCTTGCCCGAACGCAGGGAGAAGCGTATTTTGGACAGGACAACCTCATATTTTGCCGGCGCCAAAGTAGTCGTAGCACGGAGCTGGAGCGTAAAGATGGTGCTGGCACCTCTGCCAGGTATGGCCGCGTTGGTTTCAGAATAGGCAATGACTCTGTATATCCCAGCGCTCAACGAACTGCCTAAGAGGGTGTGTCCCATCAGGCGAGACCCAGGAGCGAGACTACCTTCTACCACCTCGACACCGACAGGCAGTGTGACGTCCATCTGAAAGGCGGTGAAATTGGTCTCGGTGGCGTCGAGTTGGACATCAAGTGTCCAGGACTTTCCTTCCTCCAAGGTTTCTATATAGCCCTTAACCGCATTTTGCGAGAGGGCGCGCTCTGTCCCCAACATAAGGAGGAGGAGAGAAATGACGATATAGATGATGCTGTTTTTCATACCTCAGAGATTTTACAATATTACTTTTTTACCATTGATAATATATACGCCGTGCTGTAACCCGTCGAGCGACTTCGCGCCCTGCTTGATCAGGCGGCCGCCAGCGTCATAGACATCCACAGCCTGGGGTTGTGCTGGCGCAACGACTTGCTGAACAGGTGTAGCTTCGCCAAATTGGAAGCGCACAGAGGATGGGCGCACTCGGCAATCTTCGCCCACGCTGTTGGTCAGTACGGCATTGTCAATGCTCAGGACACATTTGTCGGCAGGAACGGTGGCCAAAGGCGACAAGTGCAAGGCGATAGCCATCTCGCCCACGGGAAGCAACGCTCCTGCTGGAGAATAGACGATGATACGATAGCGAGTGTCGTCGAGCTGTTCCAGGCGATGCGAGAAAGCATCGAGCGACGCAGGCAATACGAGGTGTGACACTTGCATCTCGGCTGGCACGACCACATCAAATTGTGTAGCAGAATAAGCGCCTTCGCGTATCTCAAATTGGAGATCGGCGGTAACAGAGGCTTCTGCTTCTTCCAGCGCAAAAGGTGAAAGTTTGACTGAAGCTTCGGCTGGTGTCAACTGCATCTGACGTGTGGCCGACACGCTTTGATTCATCACCAGCGAAACGAGGTGTACGAGGTCGTTGATCGTCACATCGGCGTTGGCATCAACGTCGGCTTGCTGGAAGTCGAAGGTTTCGTTTTCACGTTGCAAGAGGTAGTTGACCACGCATACCATGTCCGCCACTGTGATATAACCATCCGTATTCACATCTCCCACGGTGATGGGCAGAGGTGTATCAAGATCGTAAGGCGTCAAGATGCCGAAGGAATATTCCGCACGACGGCGCAACCAGTCCTTGGTGCGCTCTACGATAGGTTCGTAGTTGTTGCCATCGCTCCACTTCTGCGCATTGTGCAGGATAGAAGGTTTGGCATAGGCATAGTAGTCGTCGACGTATTCTATGAGTTCGTCGAGGTGATTTTCTACGAAGTCTTTCCACTCGGCATAGCTGGCGCGCTTGACTTGCTCGCTATTCCAACGCAGGGCCTTGAAGAATTGGGCGCCGTTCTGACTGGTGAAATAGTCGTAGTAGTTGACTTCGGGGTGTGTACTGCAATATTGGCCGTTGTTCTCGTAGCCGTATGCCCAGTCAAAGTCCCACACGGGACCGAATACGTATTTGCTGTGCAGAGCCAGGAGATCTTCCTTGTAGAGGTGACAACTTTTGGGGTGACGCAATTCCAGATTCATCACCAGTTCGTTGACGAGCAAGAAGCGGGCGAGCATATCCACATCCACAAGGTTTTCGTATGCCGAGCCACCACTGCGCAGAGTGTTGGTGAGATTGTTAAAGTCGTTCTTGATAAGCGTGAACTGCGCATTAGGGTCAGCGTATTCAGAGAGGTCGGGGTCCTTGACATTGACCGGTAGCGAATAGGCAGAAGTCGTGAAGCGATAGGTCTCGTCGTAATAGGAATCGAGTTCAAGTCTTGCAGCGTTGGTCTCGTCATCCAGGTCGATACTATTATTAGAGAATCCGCATTGCTGCGTGAAGTTGTAGCTACCGCGATAGTTACCGTTCATATACAGTTCGACTGGGATGATGCGATTGGCACCAGCTGTCTCGATCATTGCAGCAACCTTCATCGCCATAGCATTAGACAACATTGAACCGGTCTGTCGGTTGGCCAGTAGCACCCAACTCTTACCCTTGGTCAGACCAAAGGGTTTGACGCTGCTATCAAACTTCAGACGATAGGGGCTTTTGCCCGTTTCGCCAGCCCAACTGCTATTTCCACGGCCGCGAATATTGACAGAATCCTGCATACTGGGGAATACACCGGCACCATCTATCGTGATATGGGCACGCAGGTAAGTTTCTCTGTCGGCAGGCATCTTGCCCCCCTCGATGTTGATATCTATACGCGGCACTTGGGTGGCTTTGTCTGTCAACCACTCTACATCCACCGCCACCTTTCGTCCGCTTGGCATCCATGTCATTGCGTAGATAGCAGGTTGCAGCAATTCGGACTCGGTGATACTGACAATTTCTGCTTTGGTAAGCACCAATTCTGCCAGGCAAAGGTAGTTCTTATAAGTCGCTTTGGTCATTTCAAGGCGAACTCTGTCAAACGGTTTTTCTGCTGAGATAATGGGCGATGTATAACGCAACGAGTAGCCATTAGTAGGGAGGCCGTCGGCTGTAGTAAGCTTTTTTACTTCGGTCCAGGTGATACCACCGTCGGAACTTACTTGCACAGAGAATTCGCTTGGACATTTATTTGCCGCGTCAGGACGTGTGACATATTCAAAAGAGAAATGCGAGATTGCCTCGGGCAAGGCAATATCAATATAGGGCGACTCATCAAGTGGCAGAGGTTTGTGTTCTCCATTGCCCCACGTAGAGTGAAAAATAGTTTTAATATTGCCATCGAGCATCTTGCCCAATGTTTCCGACACGGTATTGGTGGGCGCATTGGTGCTGAGCATTTCTTCGGTCAAAGCGATGGGTGTCTGCTTGTATTTGACTTCTGGCGCACTCCACATTTCATCTTGAATCTTTCTGTATTGCAGTTCGCGTGCCTTGCTGTCCGTGAGCACATAGGTCACAGTTTTATCAAAGCGTAAACGGGATACTTTGCTCACCTGCTCTACCCCATTGACGTAGGCCTTTGCTGTGGGCGAACTCAACTGAAAGGATGGCGTCAGGCGCTTACCTATGGCACCAACTGTAGCAGTGACTGCATCAGGAGTGACGTTGGCTTCGACGTCTACAAAGACTTGATCGTTGTACTTATTATTAAATTTGAACGAGGTAAATTCTGGCAAATTTGGCGCAGCACCTAATGAATCGACTTCGCTTGCCGAATACACAACTACTGAATCATTGACCAAAGTGATCTTTAGTCCGCTATCATCTTTCTCAAATGCCTTGTACACTTCGACAGGGAAAATATCCAGTCCTCCATTACTGAGATAGATATACAAAGGCTTCTGCTGTTCGGCAAGAAGACTTATTTGCAGTCCAAGAATGAGCGACAATAAAAGTAATAACCTTTTCATATATTATTAAGATTACAGGTTAATAGTCCGTAGTTTTGTAGATTTTTCGTCAAATCCAATGCCTACAAGGCGAAAGTACATCTTTTCAAAAAAACGACCAAAAGTTTTTTACATTTTATCCTTCTTCACCAGGACTAATGCCATCAACCAATTTGGCAGGATGCGCATAATGGGTACTAACATTGCCCAGCGCGTGGTAATCGTAGCAACACCTTTGCGACGGTCGATAGCACGCACAATAGATCTCACAGCCTTTTCAGGTTTGAGTACCCAAAAGAATTGTTTGGGATTTGCAAGCAGAGGTGTGAATACAAATCCAGGGCGTATATCTGTCACACAAAGGCGTCCGCCAGTACGCATGGCACGTTGCCTTATCGCTTCCAGATAATGCGACTGAAAGGCTTTAGAAGCGGAATAGGCGGGCGCAGGAGCTAACCCTCGCACACCGGCAATACTGCTGATAGCCGCCAAATGGCCAAAGCCTTGCTCTTTGAAATAAGTATAAGCCCAATCCACGATTGCTGTCCAGCCGACAACGTTTGTTTCGATCATGGGGCGTTCCGCTTCATAGGAGAGCACTACATTTTGATTGCCTACGCCGGAACTGAGCATCAGCAAATCCATGCCGCCCATTTGCATCACTAATGCTTTCAATTGTTCAACGCATGCTTCGGGCTGTGTCACATCACAGACTGCGGTATAGACGTCTGGATGGCCGGCTGCGACCTCTTGCAATAAATGCTGGCGACGTGCTGCGATGCCTACGACACATCCTCGTGATATATAAGTCTCGGCTATTCCGCGGCCCAAACCAGATGTTGCGCCCACGACTAGTACTCGCTTAGGGGTATGTTTTTTCATATATTTATCTACTATTTGATGTGATTATTTACTCTCTCACAAATCGCCCGGTTTCTGTGATATGAAATCCTGTATGCTTTGCACGCTCTACGACCTTATTTCTTTGATTGTTTGCCTTCGACTTCAAGGATTTTCCTACACGCTTACCTGATTTCTTTTGAGATGGTTTTGTTTTTCTCATTGCTTCATTATTTATATTAAGGCAATAATGACATTTCACGGATTTACGTAGCAAATATACGAGATTCCCACAATATAAGCCCTAACCAAATACGTATTTTCCGCTACGAATAAACCTTTTTTAGCTATTCACCACTCTTTGCATTTTAATTAATAATACCTATATTTGCAACAAGACTTAAGAAATGTGCTAATGTTTGTCGGACACTAACGCACATACAATAATAGATAGGCAACGACTTTTTACCAATAAACCTACGCAAAATGAAGAAGATCATCAACCCCTTTATCAACCTGGAAGGATATAATTGCTTTGGCTGTGCACCCAACAACCCATTTGGCGTAAAGATGGAGTTTTATGAAGATGGCGAGGAAATAGTCTGCCATTGGACACCCCGAAGTGAATATCAAGGTTGGCTTGACACCCTGCACGGCGGAATACAGAGCGTTCTGCTGGATGAAATCTGCGCTTGGGTGCTGATGCGCAAACTGCAAACGGCAGGAGTTACCTCGAAAATGGAAACACGCTTCTTGAAGTCAGTCAGTACGAATGATAGCCAGATAACACTCCGTGCACACATCATAGAACAGAAAAGAAATATCATCATAATTGACGCAACACTTAAAAATAGTGCAGGTGAAATTTGCTCTCAGTCACGCTGTACCTACTTTGCTTTCCCACAAGAAAAGGCTAAGCAAGAAATGTTTTTCAGTGGATGCCTTACTGAGGGGGAATAACTTCACACAGCCTTATCAAAGATCCGTCACATTGAAAGGTAAGACAATATCAATGACTAAAAGTCAAGGCACAATCCAGACACTTGTCTATTGATATAAAATAAAGAGTCTGCCGTCATAGAATAAGGATACAAAAAAATGTTCTCGCTCGTGCGAGAACATTTTTTATCTGAAGTAATTTCAGACTACACTTTAATTTCAACTTCAACACCACAGGGGAGTTCGAGCTTCATCAAAGCGTCAACAGTCTTAGCAGTTGAGCTATAGATGTCGATGAGACGCTTGTAAGTAGAGATTTCGAACTGTTCGCGGCTCTTCTTGTTAACGAAAGTAGAACGGTTAACAGTGATGATACGCTTGCGAGTAGGGAGAGGAATTGGACCGCTAACTACTGCACCTGTTGCTTTCACGTTCTTAACGATCTTTTCTGCTGACTTTTCAACGAGAGTGTGATCGTAAGATTTCAATTTGATACGAATTTTTTGACTCATTTTTATTTTTATTTAATGTATTCCGCAGGCGGTTCGGACTAAGAGTCATTCGTTAGTCCGATGCCTGTCGGGATGTTAATTGAAGTTTACTCTTATTTGATCAAATCTACGCGACCCTTAACTTCTTCGAGCACAGCCTTAGCGATGCTGTTAGAAACAGGAGCGTGGTGATCGTATTGCATTGAGCTTGTAGCACGACCAGAAGTGATAGTACGGAGAGCTGTAACGTAACCGAACATTTCTGCGAGAGGCACAGTAGCCTTAACGATACGTGCACCGCTACGAGCGTTGTCCATACCTTCTACTTGACCACGACGCTTGTTCAAGTCACCGATCACGTCACCCATGTTTTCTTCTGGAGTAACAACTTCGAGCTTCATCATTGGTTCCATCAAGCAAGGACCTGCTTGAGCACAAGCGTTCTTGTATGCTTGCAAAGCTGCGATTTCGAATGACAATTGGTCAGAGTCGACTGGGTGGAATGAACCATCGAGAAGCTCAACCTTGAGGCTGTCAAGAGGATAACCACCGAGCACACCGCTCTTCATTGCGTTTTCGAAGCCCTTTTGTACTGAAGGGATGAATTCCTTAGGAATGTTACCACCAGTTACCTTGTTTACGAATTGGAGGCCGCCTTCCTTGAAGTCTTCATCTACTGGACCAACGTTAACGATGATATCAGCAAACTTACCACGACCACCAGATTGCTTCTTGTAAACTTCGCGGAGGTTAACAGTCTTAGTGATAGCTTCCTTGTAGTTTACTTGTGGCTTACCTTGGTTACATTCTACCTTGAATTCGCGCTTCAAACGGTCGATGATGATATCGAGGTGGAGCTCACCCATACCAGAGATAACTGTTTGGCCGCTTTGTTCGTCAGTCTTCACTGTAAATGTTGGGTCTTCTTCAGCCAACTTAGCGAGACCTGTAGAAAGTTTGTCGAGGTCTTTTTGAGTCTTAGGCTCAACTGCGATACCGATAACGGGATCGGGGAAGTCCATAGATTCGAGTACGATTGGTGCGCCTTCTTCTGCGAGAGTGTCACCAGTACGGATATCCTTGAAACCTACACCTGCGCCGATATCACCAGCACCGATCACGTCAACAGGGTTTTGGTGATTTGAGTGCATTTGGAAGAGGCGGCTCACACGTTCCTTCTTACCAGAGCGAACGTTGTAGATGTAAGAACCTGCTTCTACCTTACCAGAATATACGCGGAAGAATGTCAAACGACCTACGTATGGGTCGGTAGCAATCTTAAATGCGAGAGCAGAAGTCTTTTCGTCTTCGCTTGGCATACGAGATTCTTCTTCGTTTGTATCAGGATTTGTACCTACGATAGCAGGAGTATCCAATGGAGAAGGCAAGAACATACATACGTAGTCGAGAAGAGTTTGTACACCCTTGTTCTTGAACGAAGAACCACAAGTCATAGGAACGATATCAAGTGCGAGTGTACCCTTGCGGATAGCAGCAACGATTTCGTCTTCAGTGAGGCTATCTGGATCTTCAAAATATTTTTCCATCAAGGTTTCGTCTTGCTCAGCTGCGAGCTCGATCATCTTGCCGCGCCATTCTTCGCATTCGTCAACCAATTCAGCAGGGATATCTTCTACAGAGTATTCTGCACCCATGGTTTCGTCGTGCCAAAGGATAGCCTTCATCTTGATCAAGTCAACGATACCCTTGAAGTTTTCTTCTGCACCGATGGGCACTGAGATAACGCAAGGAGTTGCACCAAGTACTTCCTTCATTTGGCGTACTACTTCGAAGAAGTCAGCACCAGAGCGGTCCATCTTGTTGACGTAACCGATACGAGGAACGTTGTACTTGTCAGCTTGGCGCCATACAGTTTCAGATTGAGGTTCAACACCACCTACTGCACAGTAAGTAGCTACTGCGCCGTCGAGTACACGGAGTGAACGTTCTACTTCGGCAGTAAAGTCAACGTGTCCCGGAGTGTCAATCAAGTTGAACTTGTACTTGTTACCACCCCAAGTCCAGTAAGCTGTAGTAGCTGCTGAAGTAATTGTAATACCACGTTCTTGCTCTTGGGCCATCCAGTCCATTGTAGCAGAACCGTCGTGTGTTTCACCGATCTTGTGTGTCTTACCGGTATAGAAAAGGATGCGCTCACTAGTAGTTGTCTTACCAGCGTCGATGTGCGCCATGATACCGATATTACGGGTCAAAAGTAAGTCTTGCTTTGCCATTTTAATTATTTGGTAAAGAGATTAAAATCTGAAGTGAGCGAACGCACGGTTAGCTTCTGCCATACGGTGCATATCTTCTTTACGCTTGAATGCACCACCTTGTTCGTTGTATGCATCCATGATTTCAGCAGCGAGCTTGTCAGCCATGGTCTTACCACCACGCTTACGAGCATAGCCGATCATATTCTTCATAGAAACTGACTCCTTACGATCAGGACGGATTTCAGTAGGCACTTGGAATGTAGCACCACCGATACGACGGCTCTTTACTTCCACTTGAGGAGTTACCTTGTCGAGTGCTGCTTTCCAGATTTCGAGAGCAGACTTTTCTTGGTCCTTCATCTTTTGACCTACGATTTCGAGTGCACCGTAGAAAATTTCGTAAGAAATATTCTTCTTACCGTCATACATCAAGTGGTTTACGAACTTAGAGACCTTAACATCTCCGAACACGGGATCTGGAAGGATAACGCGTTTCTTTGGTTTAGCTTTTCTCATTGCTTTAAAAAAATTTGGTTGTTAGACAGGTTGCAATCAAAGTTCTTCAACTCCCCTTTGGGATGTTTACTCAACCTCACTGCTCACCAAAATTAAATTGTTTTTTACTTCTTAGCTGCTTTAGGACGCTTAGCACCATACTTAGAGCGACGTTGTGTACGGTTTGCTACACCAGCAGTATCCAATGTACCGCGTACGATGTGGTAACGTACACCAGGGAGGTCCTTAACACGACCACCACGTACCAATACGATGCTGTGCTCTTGCAAGTTGTGACCTTCTCCTGGGATGTAAGAGTTGACTTCCTTAGAGTTTGTCAAACGCACACGAGCTACCTTACGCATAGCTGAGTTAGGTTTCTTAGGGGTTGTAGTGTACACACGTACACAAACACCTCTACGCTGAGGGCATGAATCCAAAGCAGGAGACTTAGACTTGTCTGCTGCTACGCTTCTACCCTTTCTTACTAATTGTTGAATAGTAGGCATAGTTTTGATTTTTAATTTGTTATATATATTATTTGTTTGTATCTAAACTGGAATCGTAGGTGCACACTACACCTTTCGGGCGGCAAAGTTACGAAGTTTTTTTGAAACTCGCAAGGTTACAACAAAGTAATTATTACCACTTTGATAAGTTTTTTATTTCATAATGCTTGAAGTGAGCGGTTCTCCATACATTAAAAAAGGAAGCACACGGCACCTTTTTCTAACGCGAAACAGACTTTCCCCAGGTCTGAATATTGATGTGAAAATAAGTCGGCGCGGAATCTAAAAAAACCAAGACCTTTTTTAAAAAAAGCCTAACCTTTTTTGAAAAAGATTAGACTTTTTTTTCGAGGAATCTGTTTCCCCACATTTTTTATCCTTTAAGAGCTGATATAAGGCTTAATCTATACCTTATATATAAT
>JAGKTZ010000091.1 GCA_021153165.1 Prevotellaceae bacterium | reverse complement strand
TTTATTTATTGATTTATAGTGAATTTTTTATTTCGTTTTTGTCTTTTTGTTGTTCAATTAAATTTGCTTTATAGTTATCTTGCTGTGCAAATTTATTAAACAATATTCATTTACCCCCCCCATTAGTTAAAAGTTGTTAACAATGAAGGAGTTCTAATTTTTTCAGTATTTGAGCTTGTGATTTGTTTTCTACTGCAAATATAGTAGGTTGATTTATTCCGACAAAATTTTTCTACGATAAATATAGTATTTACCTACGATATTTATAGTATTTTAAGATTTCGTAGCGATTTTTCCTATTTTTGAATGAAAAAAGTGACGTCTGTAACGCAGTAAAGCAGGGTAGGGAGCGCGTGCGATTTGGGGTAAGAAAAAAAGGTTAGACCTTGTTGAAAAAAAGTCTAACCTTTTTTCAAAAAACCTAGACCTTTTTTGAAAAAGGTTTAGGTTTGTGAAATCAGCTATTTTTATGCTTTAATTTTGGCAATAGGCTTTCATCTCGTTCAGTACTTTTGTAGCCGCTTCTCTGCCTTGGTCATAAATGTGCTGCATGGCTTCTGCCGATATGCCAAAGTGTCCCACTTCTATAGATTGGTGTGGGCGAATCACGATGCATCGGCCTGCGCGCTCCTCGGCTTTTACATACTCCAATTGGGCATTGTACATCTCGTGACGCTGAGCCATTGCCTTGACCAGTTCGGGAAATTTGCGATACTTCCTTTTCATCACCGAGAGCAGCGGCATGGTTTTCTTCTGATAGCCTTCGGGTTGTGTCAGGATGACGATGTTTTTGTCGTACCCCTTGTCTTGAAAAAACTTCAAGGGGATAGAATCCGAGATGCCGCCGTCCAGATATTTCTTGCCGTTCATCTCGACCATTTCTGCGACGAGGGGCATCGATGCGCTGGCACGTATCCATTCGAAGAGTGTATGGCTGCCCTCCTGGCAAAGCTGATAGTGCGCCTTGCCCGTTGCCACATCTGTACATACTACATGATACTCCATCGGGCTAGCCTCGAAGGTTGGTGTGTCGAACACGTCATATTGAGTGGGTACGATGTGGTAGGTGAATTCGGCGTTGTAGTAATTGCCTGTGCGTAGCAGTGAACCAAATCCGCAATACCGCTTGTCGCCTGCAAATTGTTTGTTGTAGCGAATGGCTCGCCCAATTTGTCCAGTGACGTAGTTGCAACCAAAGCAAGCACCAGCCGATACGCCCACGATACCATCAATAGGAATGCCCTGCTCCATCATGACGTCCATCACGCCGGCTGAAAACAAACCGCGCATGGCGCCGCCCTCCAATACTAAACCTATCTTGTGCATATCAATGTTTCTCTTTCAAATAGTCATTAAATCGTTCTGAAAAATAAAGGAACTGGTACTTGATGCCGTTCAGCCAATAATTCCAGCTATGACCTCCTGGGCGCGAGGTGAAATCGTGTGGGATGCCAGCCTCTAATAGTTTTTTGTGCATATTGCAATTGACCTGATAGAAGAAGTCGCTTGCCCCGCATTCGAAGGTGATATTCAACTGTCCCGGCTTCAATAGGTGCGTCATGTTGATGACAGTGCTTTCCTTCCAACGTTCGGGATACTTATCATAGGCGCCCAGTCGGCCTGCTATATTCCAGTTCTTAGGGAATGGGCGAATATCCAATCCACCCGAAAGGCTCCCGACATTTGCAAAAAGGTCTTGATGTCGGAATGCAATATAAAACGCACCATGTCCACCCATCGAAAGCCCAGTGATAGCTCTGAATCGACGATCCTTGATAGTGGCGTAATTGTGATCGACGTAGGGAATCAATTCTTTTGAAACAAACGTCTCGTAGCAATAGCCCTGTTCGACGGGACTATCAAAATACCAACTATCATGACCTCCGTCAGGCATCACGACTACTATATTATATATGTCAGCCAACTTTCCTACGACTTCGCCTCTGCTCCAACCTTTATGATTGTCCCCGTGGCCGTGGAGCAAATATATAGTGGGATAGGTGTGGTTTGTGCTATAACTTTGTGGTGTGATGATGTTCACCGGAATTGGCTTTTTCATACTCTTGCTCCATACCTTAATCTCTTGGATTTGATAAGCAAAGCCCTGTATAGCACACAATAGTAATGATACGAATGATAGTAATATTCTTTTGGTACGCATGAGTGTGTGATGAGTTTAAAATGTCTTGCAAAGTTAGCGCAACTCCTTTAATATACAAGGTTTGTGTCGCTTTTTTTAACTTATGAAGAAATACTCTGGCTACTTGTGGGTCTTAGCATTACCTATTTTGTTGTTATTCGTGAAAATAGCTATGCTCATTAGTGCTTAATAATATCAAAAGTAAATCAACCAGAAAAGTTGTTAACAATAAAAAAGCAGGAAGCACCTTTACGGAACTTCCTGCTTTTAAATTTATGCTATTTGGATTAACCTACCCACTTCACGTAAGAGAAATCTTGACGATAGGGGAGGTTAGCATTCTTAGGATACATACGGAAACCAACCTTGAACGAACCAGCTACGTCGAGGCTTGTAGTCAATTCGAATGTGTGGAGGTTGCCTTTGCTCTTAACCATCTGCATAGGAATAGTTGTCTGGATCACGTCGCGGTCTTCGATGTTTTCAATAACAACGAGTTCGATACCTACAGCATCATCAAGGCCTTGTTCGTCTACGATGTGCTTGATTGTAAAGTCTTGACCAGATACGATGTTGTTGAGGCTTTCCAAACCTTCAGAAGCTACTACGTTGATGTTGTCCCAACGTTCAGCTACACATTGCTTCCAAGCAGCGATTTCCTTAGCCAACTTGTTGTCGTCCTTAGCCAATACCTTGAAACGAGCAGCTTCCTTGTTGTAGAAACGATCGTAGTAGTCGTCGAGCTGACGCTTCATAGTGTATTGAGGAGCGATTTGAGCGATTGAGTTCTTCACTGTCTTCACCCAACCTTCGCTGTAACCTTGAGCGCCGCGAGCGTAGTAGAGAGGAATGATCTCTTGTTCGAGGAGCGAGTAGATAGTAGCAGCGTCGAGACGGTCTTGGTGTTCTTGGTTTTGATAAGTACGCTTGTCGGTCAAAGCCCAACCTGCGCCTGGACGATAACCTTCGTACCACCAACCATCGAGTACAGAGAGGTTCACAACACCATTCATGAGTGCCTTTTCACCAGATGTACCAGATGCTTCGAGAGGACGAGTAGGTGTGTTCATCCAGATATCAACACCAGATACGAGGCGGTGAGCCAATTCCATATCGTAGTTGTCGAGGAAGATGATCTTACCGATGAACTCAGGACGTTGAGAGATTTCGTAGATACGCTTGATCAAGCCTTGACCAGCACCATCAGCGGGGTGAGCCTTACCTGCGAAGAGGAATTGTACTGGGTAGTCAGGATTGTTCACGATCTTAGCCAAACGATCCAAGTCTGAGAAGAGGAGGTGAGCACGCTTGTAAGTAGCAAAACGACGAGCGAAACCGATGAGCAATGCATTAGGATTGATCTTGTCGAGCAATGATACTACGCGGCTGGGATCACCTTGGTTCTTCAACCAAGTGTCGCGGAAACGATTGCGGATGTAGTTGATGAGCTTCATCTTCAGAGCGCAACGAGTTTCCCATACTTCCTTGTCAGATACTTCGTAAATCTTTTCCCAGATCTTCATGTTGCTTTGGTCGCCCATGAAGGCCTTGTCGAAGTGCTTGCAGTAAAGTTCCTTCCATTCGCTTGCTGCCCAAGTAGGGAAGTGTACACCATTAGTCACGTAGCTAACGTGGCTTTCATTTTCTTGCAAGTTGTAGTCTGTGTAGTAAGTATCGTGGTCGCGGATTTCGTATTCGCGGCGTGGTTCGTCTGGCATATAGCCTGGCCATGTGCCCTTGAACATCATTTGAGATACCTTACCGTGCAACCAGCTCACACCGTTCACTTCTTGACAAGTCTTGCAGAGGAATACAGACATTGAGAACTTTTCGTTCTTGTCTTCAGGGTTCATACGGCCGAGGCCCATGAATTCGTCCCAAGTGATGCCGAGCTTACCAGCGAATGCGTCCATGTACTTGCGGAAGAGGCCTTCTTCGAAGTAGTCGTGACCAGCAGGTACAGGAGTGTGTACGGTATAGAGTGAAGAAGCCTTAACCAATTCGAGTGCTTCGAAGAAGTTGAGACCGCTTGCTACGTAGTCAACGAGACGTTGAGCGTTGCAAAGTGCAGCGTGACCTTCGTTGCAGTGGTATACGTCCTTAGTGATACCGAGCTTTTGGAGCATCAACATACCACCGATACCGAGGAGATATTCTTGCTTGATACGGTTTTCCCAGTCACCACCATAGAGTGCTGATGTGATGCCAGCGTCGAATGGTGAGTTCATACCGTTGTCTGTGTCGAGGAGGTAGAGAGATACACGACCTACATTGACACGCCATACACTTGCGTGAACGGTGTAACCAGGGTAGGGCACATCTACTACAACTTGGTTGCCGTTTTCATCCAACACGCGGTCGATGGGCAGACGGTCGAAGTTTTGGGCATCGTAGTTAGCGATTTGCTGACCTTCCATCGAGAGGGTTTGAGTGAAGTAGCCGTGACGATACAAGAAACCTACAGCACACATGTCAACGTTTGAGTCAGATGCTTCCTTGATGTAGTCACCTGCCAATACACCGAGACCACCAGAGTAGATCTTGAGTACTGAGTTCAAACCGTATTCCATACAGAAGTAAGCCACGCTGGCACGCTTAGCGTTGGGCTTCACGTCCATATATGCGCGGAAATTCTTGTACACCTTTTCGATGCTTGCCAACATTACTTTGTCTTCAGCAATTTCTTCGAGACGTTCGTAAGAAATGCGGCTGAGCAATTCTACGGGATTCTTGCTGCACTTGCTCCAAAGCTTAGCGTCAATGCTTTCGAAAAGTTCAGTAGCCTCATTGTTCCAAGACCACCAAAGGTTGTGCGCGATTTCGTCGAGCACTTTGAGCGACTCGGGCAAGTGGCTCTTTACGCTCACCATCTTCCAAGTAGGCTCATTTGATTTGCAAAGTTTAACGTTCATGATTGATTGTTTAATACAATATATTTATT
>JAGKTZ010000037.1 GCA_021153165.1 Prevotellaceae bacterium | reverse complement strand
ATGTTACAAGCACCGCCTTTGCAGGAATGTCTATAATATTGGTACTGACATTTGCGTCGCAGTCGCACTCAATCCAACATAGAGTGGCATTTATTGTATCTGAGTTTTCATATCCTGCAGCAGTGGCATATACGCTGATATTGTATGTTGCAGAGAAAGTAATTTTATCAACCCAAAAATATACGAATATGCGTGTAATTATCACTCCTGACTATCAGTCAATTTCTAATTGGGCAGCAAACTATGTTGCAAGCAAAATCAACGAAGCTAACCCAACTCCTGAAAAGCCTTTCAAGCTTGGTTGCCCCACAGGTTCAAGTCCTCTCGGCATGTACAAAGCTTTGATTGAACTCTACAAGCAAGGTAAGGTGTCTTTCGAAAACGTTGTGACTTTCAACATGGACGAATATGTAGGTTTGCCCGAAGACCACCCCGAAAGTTACCATTCATTCATGTGGAACAACTTCTTCAACCACATCAACATCAAGAAGGAAAATGTACACATCCTCAATGGTAATGCAGAAGACCTCGATGCAGAATGTGCTGCTTACGAAGCTGCAATCGAAGCTGCAGGTGGTATCGACCTCTTCATGGGCGGTATCGGTCCTGATGGTCACGTTGCGTTCAACGAACCTTTCTCAAGTTTGTCAAGTCGCACTCGTATTAAGACTTTGACTACTGACACTAAGATTGCCAACAGCCGTTTCTTTGGTGGTGATGTTAATGCTGTACCTTCAACAGCACTCACAGTAGGTGTTGGTACAGTGATGGCAGCTAAGGAAGTTCTTATCCTTTGCAACGGTCACAACAAGGCACGTGCTCTGCAAGCAGCGGTAGAAGGCCCAGTTTGCCAAGCATGGACTATCTCAGCACTTCAACAACACCCTCACGGCATCATCGTTTGCGACGAAGCTGCTTGTGAAGAATTAAAGGTTTCTACATACAAGTACTTCAAGGATATCGAAAAGGATAATATCTAATTCTTGATTTACAGATAAATGCATAGTATAGCGAGGATATTGATTGATTCGAATTGATAATCCTCGCTATTTCTTTTTTTTCTACCCTATCTAATATTGCATGAAACATACAGCAGCACCTTTTACTACACCCAAATATGTCATGGCAAAACCTGCAGGTCCGCTGTGCAACCTGGATTGTAAGTATTGCTATTATACGGAAAAATCCGCTTTGCTCGGCAAGTCAGCAAAACTAATGCACATGAGCGATGAATTACTGGAGGAATATATCCGTCAATACATTGCCATCCAACCTGGTGCCGTATTGTTTACATGGCATGGTGGCGAACCGTTGTTGCGCTCACGTGATTTCTATGAAAAGGTCCTTACTCTGCAGCGTAAGTATGCTAATGGCAAGCAAATAGATAATTCTATCCAGACCAATGGTACACTGATTACAGATGATTGGGCTAAATTCCTTGTAGATAATCATTTCCTCGTTGGTGTTTCAATAGATGGGCCTCAAGACTTACATGATACATACAGACTTTCACGTAGTGGTCAAAGTTCGTGGTCTCAGGTGATGCAAGGTATAGAAATCCTCAACAAGCATAAAGTAGAGTGGAATGCTATGGCAGTAGTTACTCATGATACGAGCCAGCGCCCACTGGACTTTTATAATTTCTTCCGTAAAATAGATTGTAATTATATTCAATTCACCCCAGTCGTCGAGCGACTTAAGGCCCATGATGATGGCAGACACCTGGCTTCTCCAATCGACCAGGAAGGTGTACAGATGGCGCCATATAGTGTTACGCCAAAAGGGTGGGGGACTTTCCTTTGCGCAGTCTTTGATGAATGGTTGAAGCATGACTTGGGACAGCGTTTTGTACAAATTTTTGAAAGCACACTGGCAGGATGGGTTGGCGTGCCCCCAGGTTTGTGTACTATGGCTCCAGTTTGTGGACATGCAGCAGTGATGGAATGCAACGGAGATGTGTATTCGTGCGACCACTTCGTATTCCCCGAATTCAAGTTGGGTAACATAGCAGATGTGCCATTAAGTGAAATGTTCAAAAGTCCACGTCAAGTCGCTTTTGGAGCCAACAAAGCGAAACGTTTGACTGCTGCCTGCAAACGCTGTCAATGGCTCTCTTTGTGCCATGGTGAATGTCCCAGAAATCGCTTTGCATATAGCGTTGACGGAGAGCCTGGTCACAATTATTTGTGCGAGGGATACAAGATGTTTTTCGAACATAGCGCCAACTTTATGCAAGAAGAAAAACGCTTTATATTAGCAAATCAATAATATTGTTCTGTGATATATTGTCACTTGATAAATGTAAATTCAAATTTCTATGAGTGAACTAATTGTAATGTTGACATATGATGACCTTACAGTCAGAAATGCAGCAGAAATATTTGATAAATGTAAACACTCTAAAGCTAAGTTTTGGGGATTTAAGCAAGCGCCCTTGCCAATAGAAGAGATGCGTAAACTTTGTGCCCAAATGAAGTCGTGTGGCAAGACTACATTTTTGGAAGTCGTCGCCTATACCGAAGAGGAAGGTATTTCAGCGGCAAAGGTTGCTCATGAAGCAGGATTTGACGTATTGATGGGTACTATTTACTCGGATAGTATACGAGATTATTGCAACTCACACCACCTGAAATACATGCCATTTGTAGGTGATGTGAGTGGCCGGCCTTCTGTGTTAAAAGGTGAGATTAATGATATTATTGCCGAGGCTCGAGCGTATGAGTCTAAGGGCGTTTTTGGCATAGACTTATTGGGATATAGATATGTCGGAGACGCTGTGAGTCTAAATAAGAAACTCGTCGAATACATCAATTTGCCAGTATGTATTGCTGGAAGCATTGATTCGTTTGAGAAGTTAGACGAAGTGAAAAATGCTTTCCCTTGGGCATTTACAATAGGTAGCGCATTCTTCGATGAAAAATTTGGTTCTGATTTTGCTGCACAAATCGATCGCGTGTACGACTACATGAATTCAGACTCATAAATATATGATAAAACTTACGAAATACTATCCCTATGAATGGATAGAAAGTCCCTTTGTGATAGACTACGGGGCGCTGTATGCTATGGGCGTTCGTGGATTGATTTTTGATATAGACAATACGCTCGTACCACATGGTGCACCTTGCAGTAGTGCTGTTGTTGAATTGTTTGCTCGTCTACATCGGTTGGGATTTGCTACTTTGCTTTTATCGAATAATAGTAAGACGAGGGTAGAATGCTTCAACACAGATTTAAATGCTCATATCATATATGATGCCGGAAAACCTTCACCCCAATCTGTATACAAAGCATTGGATATGATGCAACTTCTCCCGGGTCAAGTGGTGCTGATAGGCGACCAGATTTTCACCGATATTTGTGCAGCTAATAGGGCAACGATTCCCAGCATATTGGTGAGATACATAGGGCATGAGAAATGTGAATGGAAAGGTTTTCGCAGATATCTGGAAACCCTCGTGTTGCTAACTTATAAGTTGAGAAAGAAATATCAAAATCGTTTATTTTCTGTTGAATCATGACAAAAAAGAAGAAATTGTTTTGTGAAATTAGCCCCACTACCTATAAAATTTCTTTATACAAAGAGATTTTTAAGCGTCATCTATCGAACTTGTTCAGCTCAAATAAATACGCAAAAAAAATTGCTGAGCAGAAACTTCCCATAGTCGTATCACGTCACGGCGGAGATATGATTAAGACTGGTCCAGGGATTGATATGCAACTACAGCTCAACAAGGCAGATAATATCAGATTGGCATGTAGTCGCTTCAATGGTTTGGTTATAAATCCAGGTGAGTCATTTTCATTTTGGCACTATGTGGGAAAAACATCCAAGCGTAATGGGTTTGCTGAGGGTAGAGTGATAATTAATGGCAAATTGGTATCAGGTGTCGGTGGAGGTTTATGTAATCTGGCGAACACTCTGAACCAATTGGTATTGGATAGTCCCCTCACCATTACCGAGATACACCATCATTCTGATGCCTTAGCCCCCGACCCAGACGGCGTGCGTGTGCCATATAGTGCAGGTGTATCTGTCAACTACAACTTTATTGACTATCGTTTCAGAAATGACACCAAGCAGTCAGTCCAAATCTGTGCATGGTGTGAAGGTAATACGCTTTTTACCGAACTACGCACGACAGAAGAATTTCCTTATACTTATCGGATAGTTGAGGAGAATCACCATTTTCATAAAAGCGCCAATGGCAATTATTATCGTATTTCAAAAATTTACCGTGAGACCATTGATAGACAGACTGGCAAGGTGGTAGGTCGCGAACTAAGATGGGATAATCGTTCAAAGGTTTTATTTGACTACGCACTTATTCCCAAGGATTTGATAAGATAATGTTCATCAGTCAAAATTGTGATTATAACAAACCCTGGGATTGTTTTAAAAAACCTAGACTTTTTTTCAACGAGACGTTGCGAAATTTGAAAAAGGTCTAGGTTTATTTTTTGTACTAAATTTGCAAATTTATTCGTCAAAATTTAGAATATTATAATCACAATTTCAACATTATTTAAAAATCTTAATTTTTATTTCACTTTTAGCACTTGTTTTGTTATCTTTGCAGAGAAATTTTATTTATAATGGAACGATTGTATAAAATTAAGAAAGGATTAGACCTTAAACTCAAGGGCGAAGCACAGCTCCAGGTGGAGTCTCTCGGACTATCTGGCGTGTATGCTTTATTGCCTTCTGACTTTCACGGCGTCACTCCCAAAATGGTAGTGAAAGAAGGTGAAGAGGTCTTGGTAGGCTCTCCCATTTTTGTGGACAAGGCTACAGAGAAAATTAAGTTTGTTTCGCCCGTTAGTGGTAAGGTAAAAGCTGTGGTACGTGGTGACCGCCGCAAATTGCTCGCCATCCTGGTAGAAGCAGACAAGGAGTTAAAACATGTACAACACGATGTACAAGGTTGGGCAGAATGGAATGCTGAACAGGCACTTGAATTGCTTTTGCAAAGTGGTTTGTTCGCTTTCATGAAGCAACGTCCTTATGACGTAGTAGCAATGCCTACGCAAATGCCTAAATCTATCTTCGTGTCTACATTCAGCAAGATGCCTTTAGCTGCAGACTTCAGCTTCGTAGTGAAAGGTAAGGAAGATTATTTCAAGGCAGGTGTCTCACTTCTTGCTAAATTGGCAAAGGTACATGTAGGTATTTCTCCAGAACAAATCAATACACCAATCCTCCCACTGAAGGATGCTGAGGTAAGTGTATTTGATGGTCCAAACCCTTCAGGCAACGTAGGCGTACACATCAATCACATCGACCCAATCAACAAGGATGAAGTCGTATGGGTGATGGCATCAGAAATGGTTGTAAAGGTTGGTATGCTCTTGGCTACAGGCAAGGTTGATTTTACTAAGGTTGTCGCTTTGGCAGGTTCTGAAATGGCAGCTCCACAATACTGTGAAGTAATCGCAGGTGCACCCCTGAAGGATGTTTTGGCAGGACAAGTGAGCAACGAAGAACACGTGAGAATTATCAATGGTAACCCATTAGTAGGTTGCAAGGATACTCTCGCAGGCTATTTGAGTGCCACTGTTTCAGAAGTTTGTGCTATTCCCGAAGGTGACAATGTACACGAAATGTTAGGTTGGATTGCTCCTCGCTTGAAGGACTTCTCAACCAGCCGTTCATACTTCTCATGGTTGATGGGTTCAAACAAGGAATACGATTTGGACTGCCGCATCAAGGGTGGCCAACGCCACATGATTATGAGCGGCGAATACGACAAGGTATTCCCAATGGATATCTACGCAGGTTACCTGGTTAAGGCAATCATCACTGGTGATATCGACAAGCAAGAACAATTGGGCATCTATGAAGTTGCTCCTGAGGATTTTGCAGTAGCTGAATTCGTGGATAGCTCTAAGTTGGAATTGCAAAGAATCGTGCGTGAAGGATTAGATATTTTGAGAAAGGAAAATAGCTAATTCCATAAATAATAATATTAATTGCATTAACAAAATATACAATGTTAAGAAAATTCCTTGACCGAATCAAACCTCATTTTGAGGAAGGAGGACGCTTGCAAGCTTTTCATTCTCTATTCGATGGATTTGAAACTTTCTTGTACGTTCCCAACAAGACCTCAAAAGTAGGTGTGAGCATTCACGATGCGATTGATTCAAAACGCATCATGTCGATTGTGGTGATTGCTCTTCTTCCTGCACTGCTGTTTGGTATGTACAACTTGGGTTACCAAAACTACGCAGCAGCAGGTGTGACTGGTACTTTCTTTGAAATGTTCCTCTATGGTTTCGCCCTTACACTCCCTAAAATCATTGTATCTTACGGTGTAGGTTTGGGTATTGAGTTTGTCGTAGCTCAATGGAAGAAAGAAGAAATTCAAGAAGGTTTCTTGGTATCAGGTATATTGATTCCAATGATTGTACCTGTGAATTGCCCCTTGTGGATGTTGGCTTTGGCTGTAGCATTTGCTGTCATCTTTGCTAAGGAAATCTATGGTGGTACAGGTATGAATATCTTCAACCCCGCTCTCGTTGCACGTGCATTCCTCTTCTTTGCTTATCCTACAAGCATGAGTGGTGACCAAGTATGGGTGGCTGGTGAAAAGTTCCTTGGCCTTGGTAATGACCTCGGTGCTGATGCTTTGACACAAGCTACTCCTTTGGGACAAGCAGCAAGCAATGTTGATATCACAGCTTCGGTTTCTGATATGTTCGTCGGTCTTATTCCTGGTAGTATCGGTGAAACCAGCTTTATCGCTATTGCTGTTGGTGCAGTGATATTGCTTTATACTCGTGTAGCTTCTTGGAAGACTATGTTGAGCGTATTCGTAGGTGGTGCCCTCGTTGGTCTCTTGTTCAACTCATTGGGCCTTGAAAGCAATGCTGTAGCCAACATGCCATGGCATGTACATTTGATTACTGGTGGTTTTGCATTTGGTGCTGTATTTATGGCTACAGACCCAGTGACAAGCGCTCGTACAGAACAAGGTAAATATATTTACGGTTTCTTGATTGGTGCTTTGGCTATCACAATCCGTGTGCTCAACCCAGGTTATCCAGAAGGTATGATGTTGGCTATCCTGTTCATGAACATGTTTGCACCATTGATTGACTATTGCTTCGTACAAAGCAACATCAATCGTCGTTTGAAGAGAGTACAAAAATAACTAACCATTAACGCATTTAATAATGAATACGAATAGTAATTCCTATACAGTAATATATGCTTCGATAATGGTAGTTATCGTTGCATTCCTCTTGGCATTCGTTTCCTCTTCATTGAAAGGCATCCAAGACAAAAATGTAGAATTGGACAAGAAGAAACAAATCCTTGCGGCTCTGAATATCCGTAACGTTGATGACGTAGAAGCTGAGTACAACAAAGTCGTTAAGGCTGATATGGTAATCAATGCTAATGCAGATACATTGAAACTTGGTGAAAACAAAGACCAAGATGGTTTCAAGGTAGAAAACAAAGACTTGTCTGCTGAAAACCTTCCCTTGTATGTATGCGAAGTGAATGGTGAAGTGAAATATGTCGTTCCTATGCTCGGTCGTGGTCTCTGGGGTGGTCTCTGGGGCTACATGGCAGTAAATGATGACTGCAAGACTATCTTTGGTGCATATTTCTCTCACGAAAGTGAAACTGCAGGTTTGGGCTCACCAATCGCAGAACAACCTTTCCAAGAAAGATTCCAAAATAAGCAAATCTTTGCAGAAGGTGATTCTACTCATACTCAGGTTGCCCTCACAATTGTGAAGAAGGGTCAAGTGAAGTCTGAATCTACAGAAGTTGATGGTTTGACAGGTGCGACACTTACTACAAAGGGTGCTGCTGCTATGGTCACAGACGGCCTTCAACAGTATATCAATTTTTTCAACGCTAATGCTAAATAATCGATTGAAATAATATGAGCAAGTTATTTTCTAAAGAAAACAAAGCGGCATTTATGAACCCGCTCAACTTGGACAACCCCGTTACCGTTCAAGTCCTGGGTATCTGTTCTGCTTTGGCTGTTACAGCACAATTGGAGCCCGCTATCGTGATGGGTCTCTCTGTGACAGTTATTACCGCATTTGCCAATGTCATTATCTCATTGATGCGTAAGACTATTCCTAACCGAATTCGTATTATTGTTCAGTTGGTTGTAGTAGCTACATTGGTGACATTGGTGAGTCAAGTACTCAAAGCTTTTGCTTATGATGTCAGTGTACAATTGTCTGTGTATATCGGTTTGATTATTACCAACTGTATCTTGATGGGTCGTCTCGAAGCCTTTGCTATGCAAAATGGTCCTTGGGAATCTTTCCTTGATGGTGTAGGTAGCGGTCTTGGTTATGCTTGGATCCTCGTTGCTGTAGGTTTCGTTCGCGAACTCTTCGGTGCAGGTACGCTCCTTGGTTTTAATATCATTCCTGCTTCTTGGTATGCAGAAAATGGTGGATGGTATGTCAACAATGGTATGATGACCATGCCAGCTATGGCAATGATCCTCGTTGGTTGTATCATCTGGGCACACCGTGCTTACAATGATCGTAACGCAAAGAAATAACACATACTAACTTTTAAAACAAAGAAAAATGGAACAAATGTTAAGCCTTTTCGTCCGCTCAATCTTCGTGGACAATATGATATTTGCATTCTTCCTCGGTATGTGTTCATATCTTGCCGTGTCGAAAAATGTAAAGACTGCTTTGGGTCTTGGTGTCGCAGTCATCTTCGTACTTTGCGTCACTGTCCCTGTGAACTTCCTGTTGCAGACCAAGGTACTCGGTCCCAATTGTCTTGTTGAAGGTGTAGATTTGTCATTCTTGGCATTCATCCTCTTCATTGCTGTCATTGCAGGTATCGTACAATTGGTAGAAATGGTGGTAGAGCGCTTCTCGCCTTCTCTCTATTCTGCACTCGGTATCTTCTTGCCTTTGATCGCCGTAAACTGTGCTATCATGGGTGCATCACTCTTCATGCAACAACGCATTGGTATGGATCCTAACAGCAGCCAATATATTGGTTCGGTATGGGATGCTCTCGTTTATGCTTTGGGTTCTGGTATTGGTTGGTTGTTGGCTATCGTAGCACTTGCTGCTATTCGTGAAAAGATGGCCTACACTGATGTACCCAAACCTCTCCAAGGCCTCGGTATCACATTTATTACTGTAGGTCTCATGGCAATGGCATTTATGTGTTTCTCTGGTCTTAATATTTAATAGGAAAGGAAAATAATCATGGCTTTAATTTTATCAAGTATAGGAGTCTTTTTGGTAATTATCCTCCTATTAGTTATTATTCTTTTGGTGGCTAAGACTTACCTTACTCCAAGTGGCAAGGTGAAGTTGACCATCAATGGTAAGGATACTATCGAAGTGAATCAAGGTGGTACCATCTTGAGCACATTGGCTGAGAACAATATCTACCTCCCCTCTGCTTGTGGTGGTAAGGGTAGCTGTGGTCAATGTAAGTGCCAAGTGCCTGAAGGCGGTGGTGAAATCCTCGATTCAGAAAAGGGTCAATTCACTCGTAAGCAAATCAAGGACAACTGGCGCCTCGGTTGCCAATGTAAGGTAAAGGGTGACTTGAGCATCAAGGTAGAAGACTCTGTGATGGGTGTTAAGGAATGGGAATGCGAAGTAATTGGCAACCGCAACGTAGCAACCTTTATCAAGGAATACAAGGTGAAGCTCCCTGCTGGCGAACACATGGACTTCGAACCAGGTTCATACGCACAAATCAAGATCCCAGCATTCGAAATCGACTACAACAAGGATTTCGACAAGTCTCTCATCGGCGACCTCTATTTGCCAGCTTGGGAAAAGTTCGGTTTGTTTGATTTGAAGTGTGTCAACACTGAACCAACAATTCGTGCTTATTCAATGGCCAACTATCCCGACGAAGGTGATATCATCACATTGACAGTACGTATTGCTACACCTCCATTCAAGCCAAAAGAAGAAGGTCCAGGCTTTATGAATGTCAACCCAGGTATTGCATCAAGTTACATCTTCAGCCTGAAACCAGGTGACAAGGTGATCATGAGTGGTCCTTACGGTGAGTTCCGTCCTGAATATGACAGCAAGCGCGAAATGATCTGGGTCGGCGGTGGTGCTGGTATGGCTCCTCTCCGTGCACAAATCATGCACATGCTCAAGACACGCAACTGTCGCGACCGTGAAATGCACTACTTCTATGGTGCACGTGCTATCGACGAAGTATTCTTCCTCGAAGACTTCCTCGCTTTGGAAAAGGAATTCCCCAACTTCCACTTCCACTTGGCGCTCGACCGTCCAGACCCCAAGGCTGATAGCCTCGGTATCAAGTACACTCCAGGCTTCATCGCTCCTGTTATGGGTGATACATACCTCAAGCAACACGATGCTCCAGAAGATATCGAATACTACCTCTGTGGACCTCCTATGATGTCTAAGACTGTGCTCGATCTCTTGCATAGCCTCGGTGTAGAAGACGATATGATTCGTTTCGACGACTTCGGTGGATAAGATCTAATCTTTATATTTATAATATGTGGTGCAAATATCTTGTGCCACATATTTTTTTGTGTATTCGCCTATATACCCTTTGAAGGCATCATTCGCCCATGTATATATTTCGCCGATTTGATAGGTATATTTGTCATATATATTATAAAAAACTTTAAAGGGGGATATTTAACAGGGGAAAACTATTTCTCATTAGAAAGTTTTTAGCGAAATTTGCAGCTTGTAGTTTGTGTAGTGCTAAATCTACACTTGCTCAATAGTATTGAAAATTAAACTATAACAGAAAAGTATATTATTATGAAGAAAATTGCTTATCTTTTAATGGCAGCAACTATGGTTGCTTGTAGTGGTAAAAAACAAGAGATGCCTGCTGCTTCAAATGATTTTGCAGTAGTGACATTGGTATCGGATACTGCGGAGTTGACTACCAGCTACCCAGCTACTCTCAAGGGGGTGGAAGATATTGAAATCAGACCTCGTGTGGCAGGACAAATTACAAAGGTATTGGTTGACGAAGGTGATTTTGTACGCAAGGGTCAAGTCCTCTTCCAAATTGATGCTGTACAATATGCAGCTGCAGTCAAGGCGGCAGAAGCTCAAATCAATGTGATCAATGCTAATATTGCGACTTCGGAATTGACATTGAAGAACAAGCAAATGTTGCGCGAACAGGACATCATCAGTCAATACGACTTTGAGGTGGCACAAAATCAATTGAAGACATTGCAAGCTCAATTGGCACAAGCTCAATCTCAATTGGTCAATGCTAAGGAAAATTTGAGCTATTGTACAGTGAAGAGTCCTGTGGCAGGTGTCGTTGGTATGATCCCCTATCGTTTGGGTAGTTTGGTCAGTGGTCAAAGTGTTCAGCCCCTGACTACCGTTTCAAATATTTCTGAAATGTATGCTTATTTCAGCATGCCCGAAAAGGAATTGTTGAAGATCACCAAAGAAGGCGGAGTGGACAAGGCTATTGGTGAAATGCCATTGATTGACCTGAAGATGGCTGATGGTTCTATCTATGATATCAAGGGTAAGGTGTCTGCTATCACTGGTGTGATTGATGCTTCGACAGGTTCGGTACAGATGCGTGCTACATTTGCTAATACTGGCAATATCCTTCGCTCTGGTGGTACTGGTACTGTGATCTTCCCTTCATACAACACTAATATTATCAAGGTGGCTCAAAAGGCTACATTTGATATCCAGAACAAGAAGTATGTCTATGTCGTAGCAAATGACAATACTGTAAGTACAAGAGAAATTCAGGTGCATACCCAAAATGATGGCAAGAACTTTGTCGTATTGTCTGGTTTGAACGCTGGCGAACGTATTGTGGTGGAAGGTGTCAATCAGTTGAAGTCGGGTATGAAGATCAATCCTATCACGGTGAAGCAAAGCGAGGAAAACCGCAAAAAGGCTGAACAAGCTTTGAAGGAAGGCAAAATGCCAGGTCAAAACTAATGCGTGTGTTTCTACTTTCATAAGAATTTTTTTAGGGGTGCTTAGGTCAAGGTGTACTTTAATTTGAATTAGATTTACTCTTGTTTCACCTACAATAAGGCATGGTGCTAAGCCACCTCGAATAATCAATAAATATTTTCACAATATGACACTTGATAGATTTATCAATCGCCCGGTGCTTTCTACGGTTATCTCGATCGTAATCGTAATATTGGGTACATTGGGTCTGCTTTCGCTGCCTATTACTCAATACCCCGAAATTGCACCTCCCACCATCACGGTGAGCACTACATATCAAGGAGCAAATGCTCAAACTGTATTGAACTCTGTGATCCAACCATTGGAAGAGCAGCTCAATGGTGTGGAAAATATGGACTACATGAGTTCTACTGCAACAAATACTGGTAACGCTACTATCTCTATCACCTTCAAGCAAGGTACTGACCCCGATATGGCGGCTGTCAATGTGCAAAATAGTGTAGCCAAGGCTACTGGTCTTTTGCCTGCAGAAGTGACAAGGGTGGGGGTCATCACTCGTAAGCGTCAGAACTCAAACTTGCTCATCTTCTCTATTTCAGATGCAGCAAACAAGTATGACCAACAGTTTATCGAAAACTATGCCAAGATCAACATCATCCCACAAGTACAACGTGTGAAGGGTGTGGGTGAAGCCAACGTAATGGGTGCAGACTACTCGATGCGTATTTGGCTGAATCCTGAAAAGATGGCCGAGTTCAACCTTGTCCCCACTGATATTGCAGGTATTTTGGCTGAGCAAAATATCGAAGCAGCACCAGGTAGCTTGGGTGAACGTGAAAATCAGTCATTCCAATATACTCTGCGCTATCGTGGACGTTTGCAGGAACCCGAGCAATTTGAAAATCTCGTGATTCGTTCCAACCCTGATGGTACAATGTTGCGCCTGAAGGATGTGGCACGTGTGGAATTGGGTCGTATGGTCTATTCATTTGCCGGCAAGGTGGATGGCAATAAGTCTGTGACCTGTATGGTCATGCAGACAGCTGGTTCGAATGCGACTCAGATTATCAAGGATATCGAAGCCCTGTTGGATGACTGTAGGAAAGACTTGCCCGAAGGTCTGCAAATCAATATTGCACAAAATGTCAACGACTTCCTCTATGCTTCAATTCACGAGGTGATCAAGACATTGATCGAAGCATTTATCCTGGTATTTATCGTTGTGTTTATCTTCTTGCAAGATATGCGTTCGACGTTGATTCCAGCGATTGCTATCCCTGTCGCTTTGATTGGTACATTCTTTGTATTGTATATCCTCGGCTTCTCGCTCAACCTGCTCACACTCTCTGCGATGGTATTGGCTATTGCGATTGTGGTCGACGATGCTATTGTCGTCGTCGAAGGTGTGCATGCTAAACTTGACCAGGGCTATACTTCTGCCAAGAAGGCTTCTATCGATGCCATGCGCGAACTTGGTGGTGCTATCGTATCAATCACATTGGTCATGATGGCCGTGTTTGTGCCTGTAAGTTTCATGTCTGGTACGAGTGGTGTGTTCTATCGTCAGTTTGGTATCACTATGGCTGTTGCGATTGCGTTCTCGGCGATCAACGCTTTGACACTGTCGCCAGCACTTTGTGCTATCCTTTTGAAACCACACAATACAGACAGTACCTTGAAGGAACGCATGGGTGTAGCTTACAAGGAAGCACGTACAAGCTTCGTACAGCGCTATGTTGAATCGATTGGCAAACTGCTTCACCCAGCTGTCACTTTGATTTTCACTATTGTGGCTATTCTTGGTATGATCGCAGGTGGTTTCCACTTCTCAGACAGCATCGTGCAAAACCTCATTGCCGTGATTTTGATCGTCATCAGTATCCTGGCTTTGATAGGTCTCTCTACAAAGAAATTCAAAAAGGCGTTCAACAACGCTTATGAAAATATCCTGAAGAGCTATAAGAAGAAGGTGTTAAAGTTCATCCAACGCCCTGTACTGACGATGTCTATTGTCGTAGCAAGTATCGTTGGTATGATTTGGTTGATGAATATCACGCCTACGGCTTTGGTGCCCTCGGAAGATGCTGGTTCAATCATGGGTGTTGTGACCATGCCTCCGGGTACATCTCAGGACGTGACCGAGGAGATGCTGGCCAAGGTAGATAGCATGGTGCGTTCGGTGCCTGCTGTAGAAAGTTCTACGCTTATCTCTGGTTTCAGCTTCATGGGTGGACAGGGTCCTTCATACGGTTCGTTTATTGTGAAGTTGAAGCACTGGGACGAACGCTCGATGAAGGAGAGTGCAACTGTCGTATTTGCCAATCTGTATCTGCGTTCGCGTGATGTGTTCAAGGATGCTCAGGTATTGTTCTTCCAACCTCCTATGCTCCCTGGTTATGGTGTGTCAAGCGGTTTCACATTCAACCTTCAAGACCGTACCGGTGGTGATATCAACAAGTTCTATGAAGTTGCTCAAGACTTCCTGGCCGAGCTCCAAAAGCGTCCAGAAATTGGCTCTGCACAAACCATGTTCAATCCAAACTTCCCCGAGTATATGATTGACATTGACGCTGCTAAGTGTAAGCGTGCAGGTATTTCTCCAGCCGAAATCCTTACCACCCTTCAGGGTTATTACGGAGGTCTTTATTCTTCAAACTTCAACCGTTTCGGTAAGATCTATCGCGTCATGATCCAAGGCGAACGCAGTCAGCGTACAAACCTTGAAAGTCTGAACAAGATCAAGGTGCGCAATAATCGTGGCGAAATGGCTCCTATCACCGAGTTTGTCACTATGACGCCCTCGTTTGGTCCTGACAATATCACCCGCTTCAATATGTTCACCTCAATGGCGGTCAATGGTAACCCTGCTGAAGGCTACACCAATGGTCAGGCTATTAAGGCTATTGATGAAGTTGCCGACCAATACTTGCCACAAGGTTACTCATTTGAATATTCAGGCCAGACACGCGAAGAAGCAGCTGGTGGCAGTACCACAGCCATCGTGTTCGCATTGTGCTTCGTCTTCATCTTCCTGTTGCTTGCTGCGCAATATGAAAGCTACATTCTGCCCCTTTCTGTAATGTTGTCTGTACCATTTGGTTTGCTCGGTTCATTCGTATTCCTGCACGCTATGGGTGCACTCAACTCGATCGTGCCCATCTTTGGTGCTGCCAGCAACAATATCTACGTACAGATTGCATTGATCATGTTGATCGGTCTTTTGGCAAAGAATGCTATCTTGATCGTAGAGTTTGCCCTCGAACGTCGCCGTATGGGTATGAGTATCTCCTGGGCAGCAGTGCTTGGTGCAGGTGCACGTCTGCGTCCTATCCTGATGACTTCGTTGGCTATGATCATCGGTTTGTTGCCAATGATGTTTGCCTTCGGTGTAGGTGCTAATGGTAACCGCGCCCTCGGTACCACAGCTATCGGTGGTATGTTGATTGGTATGATATTACAAATCTTCATCGTGCCAGCCCTGTTTGTCATCTTCCAATACATCCAGGAAAAGTTCAAGCCTATGGTATGGGAAGACATTGTAAACAATGAAGCAGAGTCAGACATACATCAATATACAAAGGATTAACCCCATTATCTCGTGTCCCCCTCCTTTTATTAAACTATTTATGAAAGGTGGGGCGATGCGATGATATTATAAAAAATAGATGTTTACCATGATTAAGAAATTGTTTTATATATTTAGTTGCGGACTATTACTCAGTGGATGTCACCTTTATACAAATTATGAGCGCCCTGAGTCTATCCAACAAATTGATTCGCTCGCACTATATAGAGATATTGTTGCTGCCGATTCGGTTAATTTTGCACATACACCCTGGCGAGAAGTATTTGTTGATACAATTCTTCAACGTCATATAGAAAAGGTATTGGAACAAAATGCTGATATGCGCAAAGCGCAATTGACAATCGAAACTGCTGAGCAAGTACTAAAGATTGCTAAATTAGCATATATACCTTCTCTCACCTTTACTCCACAAGGTTCTTCCTCATCATTTGATTGGAGTAAATGTTCCAACACATATACATTGCCTCTTACAGCCACATGGAATTTTGGCAGTATGGGTACATTACGCAATACATTGAAGTCTGGCGAGGTTACCTTGACTCAAACTCATGTTGCAAAACAAGCTATACAAACTGCGCTTGTCTCGGCTGTGGCTAATATGTATTTCACCTTAGGTATGCTTGATGAACAAATGAAGACGACTCAAGCTACACTCAAGATATGGGATCGTAATGTGGAAGTTATGCAAGCGATGAAGCAGGCCGGTATGGTTAATGATGTAGCTGTTTCTCAAGCAAAGGCTAATGTTATTGAATTGCGCACATCAATACCTCAACTCCAAAATAGTATTAGACAAGTTGAAAATGCACTTTGTAAATTAGCAGGTGAAGCGCCTCACGCTATTGAAAGAGCGCCTTTCAATGTACAAGGTATTGCGTATACACTTGATACAGGCCTTCCCATCCAATTGCTTTCAAATCGAGCGGATGTCAAGATTCAAGAGCTGAATTTAGCTAGTAAATTTTATGGTGTAAACCTTGCACGTGCTTCATTCTATCCATCTCTGAATCTAAATGCTACACTTGGCTTTACTAATAGTGCTGGTTCGATGGTTATCAATCCTGGAAAATTCATATTCAATGCAGTTGCATCGGTAGTACAACCCATCTTTGCAAATGGACGTTTGAAGGCAAATCTAAAAATTAGCCAAAATGAATACGAATCAGCATTGATTGATTTCAGTCAATCGTTGGTGACGGCTGGTACAGAGGTTAGCGATGCCCTTGACGCATATAAATTAGCTGAAGAACAACTGAAATTACGTCAGGAAGAAGTAGTGATATTGGAAAAAACAGTTGAAAAAGTAAATACACTGTTCAAACATTCCAATACGACTACCTATCTGGAAACTCTTACTGCTCAGCAAAGCTTGCTTTCTGCACAATTACAATTAATCAATGATAATTACAATAAAGTGCAAGCTGCTATTTCTCTCTATCAGGCTCTAGGTGGTGGTTGGAAATAACTGAAAGAAATAATCGCTAATTTTTTATTCTTTACTAATTAAAACCTTTATAACAATGATAAGCGAATTAGCATATGTGCACCCAGGTGCAAAAATTGGTAAAAATGTAGAAATCTGTCCATTTGCATACATAGAAGATGATGTAGTAATAGGGGATAATTGTGTAATAAAACCTTATGTAAGCATACTGCGTGGTACAGTTTTAGGTAGTGGAAATATTGTTTATCAAAATGCTGTAATTGGCGCTACACCACAAGATTTTCACTATGAAGAAGGTAATCCCACACATGTCATTATAGGCAATGACAATAGAATACGTGAAAATGTTGTTATTGCAGGTGGTACCAATCCTGATACTGCTACTATTATAGGCGATGGTAATTTCTTGATGGATAGAGTGCATATTTGTCATGATGTCAAGATACACAACAAGTGTGTAATTGGTATAGGTGTGAGTATTGCTGGTAATTGTATTGTTGAGGATTGCTCAATTCAAAGTAGTGGAGTTGTGATTCAACAAGATGTACGCATAGGACGATTCTCGCTAATACAGAGCGGCTGTCGTGTTCAAAAAGACGTCCCCCCTTACATTATTCTTGGAGGTAACCCAGCTTGTTACCATGGCGTAAATAGCTATGTCCTTAAAAGTATCAATGTAAGCGAACGTATTCTGCGTCATATAGCAAATACCTATCGATTAATTTATACCGCCAACTTCAGCCTCGAAGATGCTGTAATTAAGATTCCTGAGCAAATTCCAATGAGTGAAGAAATTGAGAATATCCTTGTATTTATCAAGGATTCTAAACGTGGTATAGTTAGACATATTAGTGATTAATATTCATAGCAAATATATTATACATGCGACAATGTTATCAAAGCATTGTCGCTTTTTTTATGTATAATATTGCATAATAAAAAAAAACTTAAGCTTTGTTTTATTTTCGGAACGTCTTGTTTAAAAAAAGTTAGACCTTTTTTAAACTTTCAGTAG
>JAGKTZ010000115.1 GCA_021153165.1 Prevotellaceae bacterium | reverse complement strand
ATAAGTGTCCATATCATCATACTCATATTCATCTATCAGTTCAAGCATTTCATCGGTACTGCGTCCATCACGATTGAACTTCATTTTTTCACACCATTCATTGATAGCATCATCAAATGTCATGTATGCATCCTTACAAGCATCATCAAAGGGTTCTCCTGATGAAGAGACTATTGCTTGTTCTGGAAACCACTCTCCTTCATCATGGGTACAGAAAATACAGCATCCGACTTCTATTTCACGATAGGAAATGGAAAGTTCATCATTCAATTTAAGGTTGATAGTATTGAACAGTAATGTACAAGCCGTCCATGCCGTTTCCGTCTCAATGGTAAGCACCGGGCATTCGGGATTATCTGACTCATCCAATTCATAGAAATAGATAGAGCCTCTTACACTAATCTTCCTCTTCTCATAATCAATACCGTAATGTTCTGCCAACTTGTAGAGATACACATTTGATTGGTTATCATCATTCTCTTTGATAGCGTTGTAAAGGTTCAAGACTGCTTCTCGACTACCAGTAATCTTGTAGGTACAATCACATATATTTGCCATAATCTTAAGTTTTTTATTTCCCTTTCGTAGAATTTCTTTCTACTTCGGGATGTTCAACAATTTTGTTGCAACAGAAGGTGTTGGGCAATTTTTCGACAAGGTTTTTATAAGAAATACAACCTGTAAGTGTGGAGATTTCTCATAAAACGAAGTTCAACCTTGTAATAAAGCGACCAACAGATACCTTCGCAACAGA
Source organism: Prevotellaceae bacterium (assembly GCA_021153165.1). Lineage (GTDB taxonomy): Bacteria > Bacteroidota > Bacteroidia > Bacteroidales > Bacteroidaceae > Alloprevotella. The sequence goes on along the minus strand of JAGKTZ010000115.1, from coordinate 2,160 downwards.
ATCGTGAACAAGACCAGGAAGTAGATATGAATAGTAAATAAAAAGGAAAACAAAGCGAAGGTTTACAACAGGTAACACGCATATAAACGAAGTATAAAAAAAGCGATCCGAAGACCGCTCTTAATCAAGATAAGAAAGGCTTATTTGCCTTTCTTGTTATCTTCCTTTTCCGGTGTCGGATAGAACTTGTTGGCTACAAGGATAACTCTATTGCGAACAGTACCATCCTCTTCGGTCCACTCTTCAGGTTTGAAGTAACCTTCACAAGTAATCATCTCACCTTTTTTGAGGGTTTCGAATGAATCCTTGTTCTCATTCTTACGCCATGCTTCAATTGAGATGAAAGCGGAGGTATATTGAGTCTTACCATCCTTATCCTTCTCACCCTTACTGATGGCCAAAGAGAAGCGTGCTACGCTTGCATTTTCAAAATCACGGATAGAAGCATCCTTACCTACAAAACCTGTAACTGCGAAAGTGTTCTCGATCTTTTTCATATAACTTTATTTTTGAAGTGAAACAATTAATTTTTACGTTGCCAAATAAGGAGTATCGAATAAGGGTCAACCAAGAGAGTATGCAGAATACTCTTTTTCTTGATGGCGATAAGGAAGAAAAAGGAAGATTCTGCTAAAGAGCCTATTGGTAAAGATAGTAATCGTCCCGTAAGCCTTTACAGGCTCGATGCTCTAACTTTGCACACGGAAAAACATTGTTACTTCAAAAGAATAAAGTTGAAATAGGTCGAAAGAGCACCGCATGTTTTGTAAGTAAGGTTGGTAGTTGAAGATGAAGTTTCATGTGAACGCATGGTGAATAAGAACAAGTCTACTCAAAAAAAGTGAAATGATACGTTGCCGATATAGATTGGTGAGACAAAGAGAGATAGTAGTATTCGCAGTTATCCAACCAACAAGTCTGACACAAGAAAATCAAGATATTGGCATGCCTCATATCTTGATTAGCGGTCTTCGGTTTATTTATCCTAAATTCCGCAACACTTTGATCTAAATGAAATTATAAGTTCCTGAGCAACAAAAATTTGCCCAGAATTTTGCCATGTCAGATTTTTCACTTATCTTAGTGTTGCAAATCAGATGCCCAGGGGGTAGCTATGCTGACTAAAGCCATCCCGAACCAGAAAGCCACGGCATTCCTCGAATGGCTCACTTATAGCGACAATACCATTGATAGGCAGAGCCGAAAGAAGGCTTACGCCCTCTTTTAGAGCAATCTGCTTGACACCATCCCCGTGGGTACGGTGAAGGGACTACAGCAGATACATGGCTATCTCTTTGGCGGACTGTATGACTTTGGCTCGACATGATCTAACTCCCCGATATCAAGCTACCCCCATCAGCCTAAGCACATAGGGGGTCAATAGCGCCGTGAGCACACCGTTCAGGATCAGTCCGAGCGAGGCGTATGCACCATAGGTGTCGCCTTTCTCCATGGCCCGCGATGTGCCTACGGCGTGACTTGCTGCGCCCAAGCCTAAACCCTGGGAGTATGGGTTGCGCACATGCCAGACCTCCAGCATCTTGAAGCCGAAGACCGCACCTAACAGCCCCACACAGACCACGATAGCCGCCGTCAGCGAGGGGATGCCTCCCGCCGCCGAGCAGACCTCCATCGCAATGGGGGTGGTCACCGACTTCGGTGCCAGCGAGATGATCACCTCACGCGAAGCGCCCATCCATCGAGCAATGAGCACCACGCTGACCAATCCCACCAGACAACCCACCAGCTGCGACACAATGATAGGCACAAACTGTCGGCGTATCTGCCCCAGGTGCTGGTACAACGGCACCCCCAGCGCCACGATAGCCGGTTTCAGCCAGAAGTCGATATAGCGGCCACCCTCTTGGTAGGTATCGTAGCTGATGCCTGTCAGCTTCAGGAATACAATCAGCACCGCAATCGTCACCAGAATCGGATTGAGCACCACCCAGCCCGTCCACTTCTGCAGTTGTCGGGCACCATAATAGACGCCGAAAGTCAGGGCCAATAGTACAATATTATTGCTCAGCAGTTCCATAGTTTTTCTTTTTATTATCCGCTTTATTCTTCAGCAGCTGATGTGTCCAGCCCGTAGCCACCAACACCAGAATCGTGCTGATCACCGTTGCCACAACAATAGGCAGCAGCTCTGCCTGGATG
>JAGKTZ010000036.1 GCA_021153165.1 Prevotellaceae bacterium | reverse complement strand
CCGATGGTACTGCCTAATGGTGGGAGAGTAGGTAGCCGCCGCCCTATACGAACCGCTTGGAAAGACGAAATGATCTTTTCAAGCGGTTTTCGTTTTGTCGAGCCCCAGATAGAAGAGAAGGCTTTGCTCTCTAGATTGTCTAGAAGCCCTAGAATCTCTAGATAATCTAGAATCTCTAGAACCTCTAGACTCTCTAGATGCTCTAGAGTCTCTAGGTGATCTAGAATAGTCAGATAATAAAGCATACGCGCACGTGCATACGTATATACGTACACGTGCGCGTATATTTGTATATGGTGTGCATTGTGTGTTATTGTGACCCTAATGACCCTAAAGTCCTTAAAAATGTTAAAAAAATCTACAAAGAGCAATTAAGATGAAGACGCCTCTTGGCAGGTTGTATCTTTGCAGAGTCAATCACAGATTGAGAAAAAGATTGACAGCGCTCTTTGACTTATTGTACAACAAATGTCTTGCTAGAGGTAGCGAGACTATATATAGAGTATAAAGTTTGTTTGTAGTTATAATAGCTATTCTGATTCAAATAGTTTGATGTAATCATATATAAGTCAAACATTGATGCATTTCTACTTTTTACATAGTTTTGTGAAGGTAGTTTGTTATTCATAACGTATGATACATAAATAAAGATGTGCTTGAACAGAGCACATCTTTAATAGTTTTGACTAATTTACTTATAATATAAGTATCAGAACACGATCTTCTTGCCGTTGACGATATATACGCCCTTGGTGGGGTGCAGTGTGCGGCGGCCCGAGAGATCGTAGATCACTCTAGGTGCAGTGGTAGTGGGTGCGTTGTTGATATCTGTAGTTTCGTCGCCCACGTAATTCACGGTCACCTTTGCTTCGGCGGGATCTACGGTGATGGTAGAGATGTGGTGATCTATTTCTGTAGCAGCGAGGTCTGCTGCTGTCAGGAATTCGGTCGAGAGGAGGTAGTCGCCGTTGGTGTAGTTTTGACCTTCGAATTGGATAGCACCGTTTTCATTGCCGAGCACTTCCACGAGGTATTCCACTGCGTAGACGTTGGGGTTTTCGATAATCCAGAGCACAGAGCCGTGGTCGTCCCAAGTCCAGTTGCGCACTGCGGTAGTCGCTTCGTTGGTCACGATGCAAGCGAAGTTGATCGATGATTCGCTATAGCCACCACCAGCGTGTATACTGAATGTGCCAGCGTAGTTGGATTCGTTATTAGTGCGGATACCGTCGAGTGCAGTTTTGGCTTCGGTGAATTTGTAGTCACGGCCGTCGCGAGTGACGTAAGCCTTTCTCACGGGTTGGTACAGATAGTACTTGCCATCTTCTTGGAAGAATTGCCACACGACGGTTTCATCAAAAGGGTCTACAGCTTGTTGGAATGTGCTGGCAGCAGTAGCGTTGCTGGGCAATTGGTTGTACGAATAGGTAGTCACACCGCGCAGGCTGACGTAGTCGTTGGTCAGATTGCTATTGTACGCCCAGTAGCCTTCGTTAGACTTAGCTGCGATTTGATAGAGCTTGTAGTTTTTCAATTCTGACAGAGAAGTGATCTTGCGGCCTTCGCTAGGACCAGACTTGTAGGTCACGACGATAGTGCGTCCCTCGATGCGGATTGATGCGCTGCAGCCAGCCACGTCGATAGGCTTCACTTGGCTTGCCGAGAAGAATTGTGTAGCGCGCACTGTGCCGCCGTCGGTTGTAGCGATGTTAGCGTAGATCACACCACCTTCGCCCTTCAGACCTACCACCTTGACAGTGTAGAGTTGTTCTTGTTGCATATCGCCCTTGATATTGACTTGTCCACCGCGCAAGTATTCTGCTGGGATGGTGTAGGTGCCGTCGGCTGCGATAGCAGTGTAGGGTACGTCGAGTGCGAACCAGTTGGGGTTGCCATTAGCGTCGAGTTGTTCAGCCGCATTGACGTTGTAGCCGTACTTCAGTTGGAAACCGTATTGTACGAAGCCTGGTGCGGGCACATCCTTCACCTTGAGCGCTTGGTTGTAGTTGGCTTGATAGTTTTGCAATGGTGCGTCGTTGGCTGCCAATACGATGTCGCCGTTGAGCTGTGAAGCATTGACGCTGACCTTGTCTGTATGTACGTCGAGCATCACGTCTACGTATCCACCACCGTCCGAGATGATAGTAGTACCACCTGCAGGGTTGAGGTTGTCCCAGTCTACCTTGTAGCGCATACGATAGAGACCAGCTGGTGTACCTGCGGGGATGGTGAATTTGGGCAAGCCCTTGCCGATAGTGTTACCGTCGGTTGTAGTCGTACCATCGCTCTTGCGCCATGTGCCGTTCACTTGTGCAGCGTTGTAGCTCACCACGTCGCTACCTGCGGCGGGCGTACCGTCGTTGTTTACCTTGAATTCAAACTTACCGTCGTTGTTCCAGTCCACGTATACATAGCCGCTCATCCAGCTACCAGTGTAGTTGATCGAGGGTTGTACTTGTTCGCCAGCCTTCACCGAGAAGATGGTCTTGAGCGTATTGTCGGTGTACACCTTACCACTGGTTGCAGCCGAAGTTTGAGTGCCAGCTGATGATGCCAGGCTTACGCTGTTCAAGCTACGGTCGGTGCGTGTAGTCTTAGCATCCTTGTCGTAGGTCAGTGCATACTTGTCATTGCTGAAGCGCTTGTCGGGATTGTTGTCGATCACGATTTCGTCGAAATAGGCATACCAATCCTCGGTGTCAGCATGAGGCGAGCGTACATCGGGCACGATCACCAACGAGTAGATGTCGATACCACTGTTGGGCTTTTCAGACTTAGAGTACGAGAAACCCTTGAAGCTTACGACGATGTCTTGCCATCCTGCCTTGGGCGATACGTTGGTATTGGTAGTAGCCCAGAACTGTTCGTCCTCGCCTGTTTGCCAGTTCCAGCTATCTTCTACGCGCTTACCCAGCCCGATCACCATCATACGGCTGTTGGCGGGTTTGTCCTTCAGATAAGCCATCACGTGGATGTATTGCAATTGCTTAGTCATGCGGATAGGTTCCTTCAGGTCGATGCGCAGACCAAAGGTGTTAGAACCATAGCGGCTGCGGCGCAGCTTGACCACCTTCTTCGTAGAGTTTGGTGCAGCGCCGATCAGATTGTCGACATTGGTGTCGGGATTGTCCACCACTGCCACGTCGTAGTCGATCGTAGGATTTGCGGCGCGGAAGGGGCTCTTTTCCCAAGTATCGTAGACGCGGATAGCCTTGAAGTCTTGGCTATCAAATGTGATTTGTGTCTGTGCCTGTGCGGTGAGTCCGAACAACATCAACGCAGCAGAAAGGATGATATTCTTTTTCATAATTTTCTGATTTTATATGTCGTGTTGATGTCTGTTGATTAATACACATTAATATTTGAGAGCAATGGGCACGCACGGCTGTCCAGGATAGTGATGCGCAATTTCTTGGCATTGTAGCCATTGCCATAACTATTGCTTGTGCTGCCGTTCAATGGGATGATGCGCTTGTAGCCCACAGTAGTTGTTTCCAATGATGTGCAGAGTTCGGTCCAGTTGCTACCATCTTCGCTATATTCGATCTTGAAGTCCTTGATGCGTTGACCCAACTTGATAGGTTCTTGCAACACGAGGTAGCGCACTGTCTGTGGTGTGCTCCACGACAGGGTGATCGTGCCACCCAGGCTGCCATCGTTTGTAGCCCAATAGGTTTCCTTGTTGCCGTCGGTCAGATTAGCCTTGTCATAGTTGCCACCGGTGCGAGTTTCGTTCACCTCGATAGTAGCAGTCTTAGCCATATCCTTAGCAGCAGTCGATTCGCTCTGTCCATACACGGGCACAGCCAAGCGTTCGTGCAACATCTTACCCAGTTTGCTCAATTCGTTCACAGTATTTGTGGGCAATACGCCATATTGGTCGGGTGGACAGTTCAGGATCAGTGTTGCATTGCGGCCCACAGTTTCCAGATACATTTGGAACAAGCGGTCAGCGCTCTTCATCGTTTCGCCGCTGTGCCAGAACCAGCCCTGATTGGTTGCCTTAGCATCACTTTCGCCGGGATTCCAGAACCAACCGTTGATGTCGCCCTCTTCGCGCACCACGGTTTCAGACAGGTAGTCGGTCATAGCCCAGTTGGTATTGCCAGCATAGCCCGACTCGTTACCGATCCAACGTGCTTCGCCGCCGACACCCCACATGATACAGTTGGGCGCAATGCGGTGCACGCGAGCACGCAGGTTGGGCACGTCATAATAGATTTCGGGGTCGATGTCGCGATTGCCGCCCTCGCCACCATAGTAGCCGTCGCCACCGCGAGCACCGTCAAACCACATTTCAAATTGGTCCGAACCATATTGAGCCAATTCCTCGCATTGTTTCAGGAAGACTTCGGTCACATAGGTATCCTTGCCATAGTGTGCCGAGTTGCGGTCCCATGGCGAGATGTAGAAACCGTACTTCATGTTGTGCTTCTTGCTCGCTTCGGCAAAGAGCTGAGGGATGTTGGCCGAACGACCATTCTCGTTGCCCGCATTCTTGATGCTGTGCGAAGTCGTAGCAGTGGGCCACAAGCAGAAACCGTCGTGGTGCTTCACCACAGCGATACCGCCGTTCATACCAGCCGCCTTCACCGAAGTCACCCATTGTTCAGGATTTGGCATCCCCTTGGGCGCATATCGCGACTCAGCTTCATTACCATAGCCCCATTCCAGTCCGGTGAAGGTATTCATACCATAGTGGAAGAAGGCATAAAACTCTGTCTCGTTCCACATGATCTGGCGATCGCTGGGGACGGGATGACAAGGCGCAGGCGCATTGTCGGGATACGTCATGTCATAGTTTTGAGCGAAGCCCAAAGCAGGTATCGCCAAACCGACAAGTAAAGTTTTAATTTTCATAAAATAATTATTTAGGTTTTTGGTGTTTCTAATCTATACTCCTTGTATTTATTCAAAGTAGATTTTTTACGAGTGATAACCCCATGAAACGAGCGCAAATTAAAAAAAAACTGCCAATTTTGCAAGAAAAAAAGGATATTTTTTTTACTATTTTTATCAATCAAGGTTGATAATTAAGAATTCGTCCATGGTTCGCTTTATAAACCTTCTTAGTTGTGTCAAATCAATACTCGATAATGCGTAATTCAGATGCGCATTTTGCGTGAGACAAGCATTCGCGAGAATGTCTTGCCTCACGTTTTTGCGTATATAATGTAATATACTTAGCACTCGCTGTGAAAAATATTCAAGTGAACTTGATATTTCTTGCTCGTTTATGCGTATATTTTAAGATGAACTTTGAATATACTCTGCACTCGCTGTGAAAAATATTGAAGTAAACTTCATATTTCTCGCTCGTTTATGCGTATATTTGTCGTGAAATTTAAAAAACAATATCTATTCTATGAAAAAAATAGGAATTTTAGGTTTGCTCCTGGCTTTCGTTTTTACGATGAATGCACAGGAGAAGGATTACACGAAGTATGTGAATCTCTTTGTAGGAACTGCTGATCATGGTCACACACACCCTGCGGCGGTTGTGCCCAATGGTATGATTCAGCCTGGTCCTGATACACGTTTCCACGAGTGGGATGCTTGTTCGGGTTATTACTACGAGGACCAAAGCATCAATGGTTTTGCTCATACACGTTTGAGTGGTACGGGTTGTGCTGACTATGGCGATTTCTTGTTGATGCCTATTGTGGGCCGTCCCGACTTGCAATATATTGGCGAGAAGGAACCTCTTGGCCAACGTGTGGCTTTTGCTTCGCCTTTCTGCAAGTCTACCGAAAGTGCCGAACCCGGTTATTATACAGTGGTGTTGGATAGATATCGTGTTAAAGCAGAACTCACGGCTACCGAACGTGCTGCACTGCATCGTTATACTTATCCCAAAGCTACCGAGGCTGGTATGATCCTCGACCTGGACTATGGTATCCATGACCAGATCATGCATGCGATGGACGTAGAGATTGTCGACAATCAGACGATTCGTGCTTACCGCAGAAGCCAAGGCTGGGCTTACAATCAGCAGTTGTATTTCTATGCAAAGTTCTCCAAGCCATTCACAGCACAAGTGGTGCGCGATACGGTGAAGACCAGCAAGCGCACAGAACCTCGTTGCAAAGTGATTTTGAAGTTCTCGACTAATCAAGATGAACAGGTGATGGTGAAGACCTCTATTTCTATGGTCGACTACGAAGGTGCAAAGAAGAACCTGATGGCAGAAATTCCAGGTTGGGACTTTGAAGGCGTGCGTGCTGCAGCGAAGCAAAAGTGGAACAAGGTGTTGAGCAAAATCGAAATACCTGAAGTAGAAGGTGAATTCCTGAAGGAACATCAGCAAGTGTTCTATACCGCGCTCTACCACGCTAATATCTCTCCCGCTTTGGCTACAGACGTAGATGGTCGCTACAAGGGTATGGACCTGAAGATCTACCAAGCCGACCCTGCTTCTCCCAACTATACCGTTTATTCATTGTGGGACACTCACCGCGCATTGCACCCACTGCTTACTATCCTTTCGCCTAAGCAAAACCAAGCCTATATCCGCAACCTCATTCGCAAGGGCGAGGAAGGCGGTATCGTGCCCAAGTGGGAATTGGCTTCCAACTATACCGGCTGTATGATAGGTTACCACTTTACTTCTCTTGCGGCTGATGCTTATGCTAAAGGCCATCGCAATTTTGATGCCAACAAGGCCTTGGCTGCTGGCGTACGTATGGCAGAATATGACACCGCAGGCATTACGCAGACATTGCCCAAGTGGAAGTTGACCAGCGAAATCATGCCTCCTGCACGTAAGTATAAGAATGAGATGGGCTATGCCCCCTACGATTGCGACCACGAAACTGTGGCAAAGGCATTGGAATACGCTTACAATGACTGGTGTATTGCAACTTTGGCAAATGGTGTGAAGAATAAGGCAGTGGCTGAGAAGTACTACAAATTTGGCAAGGCATATCAGCATTATTTCGACCCAACTACACAATTTATGCGCGGTAAGGATGCACAGGGTAACTGGCGCACGCCATTCGACCCTCGCAGTTCGCGCCACCGTGCCGACGACTATTGCGAAGGTACTGCATGGCAGTGGACATGGTTTGTACCCCACGATGTAGACGGATTGGTTGCTTTGATGGGCAGCAAGGAAAAATTTGCGAACAAACTTGACGGCCTCTTTTCTGCACCCTCGGGCTTGACAGGCGACGATGTTTCTCCCGACGTATCTGGCTTCATCGGACAATATGCTCATGGCAACGAACCTGGTCACCACACCACTCACCTCTACAACTATGTGGGTCGTCCATGGCGTACTCAGGAGTTGGTGGATAGCGTCCTGATCAATCAATACCGTAATGCGCCAGCAGGTATCTCGGGCAACGAAGACTGTGGTCAAATGTCCGCTTGGTACATCCTCAACGCAATGGGTTTCTACCAAGTTTGCCCAGGTAATCCAACTTACTCCATCGGTCGTCCTCTCTTCCCCGAGGTGACCATCAATTTGGAAAATGGTAAGCGATTTACGATTGTTACAAAGAATAATAGTCGTAAAGCGAAATACATCAAATCTGCTAAGTTGAATGGCAAGGCATTGAAGAAACCATTCTTCACCCACAAACAACTCGAAGCAGGCGGCACGCTCGAACTCGTGATGAGCGAAGTGCCTACGCAGTGGGGAAAATAGTAAATGCATAGATTAAGATTCGGGTATTTGAAAATATGACTTCAATGCTGTATTAAAGTTTAAGTACCTATTCCCCCCCAATCACGAGCCTAGACCTTTTTTAAATTCCAGAACGGTTTTTTTAAAAAAGGTCTAGGTTTTTTTTTACGCCACGGCGCAAAGTTTTTTTTCGTAAAATGTATTGAAAAATCAGGCGTGATACAGGGGGTGTTCCTTGTGCCCGGCAGTACGAATATCAATTGCAACATCTTCATTCTTTGGTATTACGACAGGGATTCATGGAGCGGTGACGAAGGTGAGTGGAAATTTCCCAAGGGCACTTCTTTCGTTTACGGAAGCATCTTTGATGGCACAGAATTTCAGATATTGGTAGTATTAGAAACGTCGACTTGTGAACGGGTAGACTTTCCCGAAGAAACTTACAATATCAATTCTCGCTCGCTTATGCGTATATGTGAGATAAATCTCCAATATACTTTCGTTCGCTGTGAAAATTATTGAAGTAAACTTCATAATTCTCGCTCGCTTATGCGTATATGTGAGATAAATCTCCAATATACTTTCGCTCGCTGTGAAAATTATTGAAGTAAACTTCATAATTCTCGCTCGCTTATGCGTATATTTGCAAAATAGAAAGTCTTTTACCTATAAATACATCAACTATGAAAACAAAACGTATCCTATCTGCATTGCCGCTATGGCTCGCTTTGTTGCTTTTTACGGTACCTATGACCAGCGAAGCACAATTCCTGAAGAAACTCGGAAAGGGGTTGGAAAAGGTGAACAAGGGCCTGGAAAAGGTAAATAAAGGGTTGGACAAAATGAAGAATGGCGAACTGCCTACTCTGACTCCTAAATCACAGAAGAAACAGACTGAAACTTCGACCACGGCACCCACCACTTCAACTGCGACGCCTGCTACCGCAACGACATCGACAGCTGCGGCATCGACTGCGCCCGACAGAAGTAAATGGAAGACAGTGGAGCCAACTTACCCCACCCCCTTCATCTCTGCCAATACGAAGTATTTGCGATTGCCCGACCTCTATGACTATACAGTGGGCGATGTGCACGAAGGCGTCTTTTCCGTGAAAAAGAATTATAGGTATGAGTTCTGGCGTGTGACGGGCAAGCGACTTTATGCCGACGAGTGGGAACACCCAGAGTTGTCGTATAACTTTTTCCCCTATTTCAATAGCGGCGTGTGTCCGATGGTGAGCAGCAAACCTGCGGCAGATGGTAAAAAGCGCTGGCACCTGCTCTATCTGGACGGCAGCGTGAAGGAACTGGATCCGACGTACAAGGAAATTACACACTTCAGCGACGGTCTGGCTATCGTGAAGCAAACGGTGAACTACAAGGACCAATATTTTTATATCAATGTGCGAGGCGAGAAGGCCTTTCCCAATCTCCGATTGAACGGCGACGCTGACGATGCTATGCGCCCGTTGCAAGAAGGGCTGCGCGCCTTTCGTGAATACAAGGAATGGAGCCAGGAGTTTCGGACACTGTATGCTTGGGGCTATATGGACGCCAACGGCAAAGTAGTGATTCCGGCAACATATATGAGGGCGACAAACTTTAGCGAAGGTTATGCTTGGGTGGTTAAGACATTGGGCGAACCACAACTGATTGACAAGACGGGTAAAGTAGTGTTTGCACCAGGAAAGTACGACTATTATTCAGACGTGGTGAATGGGAAATTCTATATCCAACGCTCCAGCAGAGACAACCTGGAATACTACGATATCACAGGCAAGAAATTGGCAGAATTCAACAATGGTATGCCTTTTTACGATGGCTATGCTTTTGTTGAAGTCGATGTGGATGGCGGCAACGATGGTGTCAAACTCATCAACAATAATTGCGAAATTGTTCGTCATTTCTCCTTTGATGATTTCGTTGCCTACAATCTCGACAGAATGAAGTTCTCGCCACTTGGCACCGTGGTATACGGCGATATGAACGACGCCTCAATACGCAACAACAAGGGCGATGTGCTTATCTCTGTTTGGGATGGCGAAGGGTACGACCGAATTTCAGGGTTCAGAAATTTTACTGCTGATGGCTATGCTGTGATGACAAATATACAGATGAACAACAAACGCTATCAAGGTATCATCAACACCACAGCAGAGTTGGAATGGCTCTTCTCGACCGAAGAGTATACAAAGGATTGGGGTGATTGGCCCATCGAACCGACACCGAGAGATACACTGAGAATTGGTATTCCCCGGATCCCCGAACCTGTTCCACCAACTGACGGTCCGGAAGGTCCCAAAGTTCGTCAAAAGCAAAAGTACAACGTGACGGTGAAATGCGAACCTGCCAAGGGCGGAAGCGCCAGCATCACGCCTGCAAAAGTGTTTGAGTATGGCGATATGGCCACACTTACGGCAAAAGCCAACAAGGACTGGGCTGTGGCTCGTGTGACCAGTGATACAGAGGGCTACGCTGTGCCCAATATAGGTGAACCATTTGCCGTAACGACCGATATGACGTTGACCGTGCACTTCCTGGAAAAGGATACTACCGAAACGCCGCAGCACACCACCGCTCTGCAGGGTACACGATACAAGTTTATTCAGAACGAAGACTGGTCGATGGATACAGAGATCTACGCCGAGATTAGCGAGGAACCCAACATTTCTTCACCATACGGCGAAAAGACTTACGGCTTCATCACGGCGATGGTAGACCCCGACAAACTATTGGAAATGCCTGAGTTTACCGCGCGCATCTTTACGGCTCCGCTCGAAGTTTGCGGTTATCAGTTCGATCAGCAAACTAATCGTCGTTGGATGGTCCTTGAGGGTGGTGCTTTTGCAATAGGCAACTTGCAAGTTCATCCCGAGGGTAACGGAATGATGGGCTTATACTTCACCGCGCTCCTGGCGCTTAATAATCACACCGACTTCCAAATTTTGCCACGTCGCTACCGCTTGGAAATGCTCGACTACGATGCAGAAACAGGTGAATTCACCTGCGGCGCAATGCAGACTTTCTCGGCTGAATGGGGTTGGTTGAATTCTGATGACAAGCGTTTGGCGAAGAAAGAGAAAGGCTTCATGATGACAGCCACCGACAATGGATTGCCAGGCGACCTCTTCCAAGGTGCAAAACTCAAGGTGGCGCCGAAACGCAACGACGTGCATTGGTATCCTTCTGCTAAATGGTACAAAGAAGATCAGAATGCGCTACAACAAGCCATCGAGTCGCTCAACAAGGCTTACCGCTCGCTCGAAACAGACTACCAAAAGGTGTTTGGAGAGTAAGGCTGGATGGACAAAACGTAAGGCTATTTGGTGCGCCCAAGCACCAAGCAGACATTATATATAAATAAATGCGAAACCGAGGACGCGCTGTGTTGCGAAGTCCTCGGTTTGTTTGTGGCATGTGATAAAACCGAGTAAGCATTGTGTGAGAAGGTATTCCCTCGGCTTTACTATTTTCTTTTTAGGCGTAATTTGAATATAAGGCGTATAGGTCAAATATAATAAACTCTTTATACTTTACCTCCGCTTTCGGTACATTCCCATAAGCGCCCTTGGGCATTATACGCCGCCTTTTGGATAAATCTGTTCGTAGATTGGAGGGCGGCCTCTGCTTGGTCGTTCAGTTCATTCAGATCGCGCTCTGAAGGCACCATGCCCTTGCCCAGCAGGCGGTTGAGCAGTTGCCAGCCGCAGAGTTGGAAGTATTCTTCCTCGCGGGCAATCCATTCGAACACTTTCTGGGAAGCGTAGGGCAAGCGGGCGAACAGATGCATCACGGTGCAGTCGGCTTCTTCGGGGAAACGCATTTGCTCGACCCACAAATCGGCCATCTCAGGCGAAAAGTCCTCGGCTGGTTGCAAGATTCCTGCCAGGATGCGACATTCGCGAATGTCCTCTTTCCACAAGGCGCCGGCCAAAGCAGACGTGTGAGGGAACTCTTCAGCCAACTCGCGCAGTCGTGGCAATTCTACGCCGAAGTTGACCTTGTACGTCAATCCCTTTTCGCGCATAGACTGGCTGGTCACGCCGTTCATCACACCGCGCAGATGCAACTTTACATTGCGTACCTGTTCGTGCAATTCTTGTTGGTCCATAGTCCTATGGCGTAATTACACAACAAAGGTTTCTACACACGAGAATTGCTCTCCGCCGACGGGAGTGATGGTCAAACTCTCGTTGCAAGCGGGCAGCAGGATGCTTTCGCCCTTTGCCAAAGTCGTAGTATTGCCTTCGCTGTCTGTCAATTGTGCGCTGCCTTCGTAAGCTATCAGGATGACAAACGAATCAACGTCTGCATAGTTCATCACCAACTCTTGGTCAGCCTTAATCAGACGTGTGGTAAATTGTGGGCACTCCACCATCAACGTAGCCGCATTTTGTTCAGCAGTGTAGTGACTGCGGTATTCGTCATAAGCCTTATAGTCGAGCGCTTCCTGAGCTTGTGCCACGTGCAGTTCGCGGCGGTTGCCCTGAGCGTCGGTGCGGTTGAAGTCGTACACACGGAAAGTGTCGTTGCTGCTTTGTTGGATTTCGATCAAGAAATTGTCTGCACCAATACTATGGATACGACCAGCAGGGATAAAGAAGCAGTCGCCAGCCTTAGTGTCGTGGTATGCCAAATGTTCTTCCAACGAACCATCTTCCAAACTATTGGTATAAGCCTCTGCCGAGAAATCGTGAGCAAATCCTGAACAAAGGCTCGCACCCTCGCCACTGCCTACGATATACCACATCTCGGTCTTGCCGTAGGGGTGACCCATGCGATTAGCCATAGCATCGTCGGGGTGAACCTGAATGCTGAGAGGTTCGGCAGCAGAGATAAATTTAATAAGGAGTGGGAAAGTTGTGCCGTACTGTTGCAAATTCTTTTCGCCCACGAACTTTGCACCATATTTCTCAATCAATTCGGGCAATGTAGCGCCGAGGTCATCCCCCTCTACTACGCGTGTTTCGTCGCCAGGTACACCTGATATTTCCCAACATTCGCCAATGCCGTGCTGGTCGGCGATATTTTTCATTTTTACGATATCTTCTCCTGCCCAGATTGTAGATTTCAGGAGGTATCCAAACTTAATAGGTTTCATATTTAGATTTATTTTTTATTAGATTACTCTTTGTTTATTTTTGCTTAGGTACAGTGATTGTGCCGGTACCATTTATGGTTTGCGCAATAGGTGTTTCACTCTTTAGTTGAGAGAAATTCATTTTTCCTTCCCCCACCAGAAGTGCTACAATATCTGTACATTCTCCGCCTACTGTTATGCCGCCACCGCCATTAAGGGCTGTTTGTAGGTGCCCAGTCTTAATGTCTTTGATGTGAATATGACCATCGCCATTCAGCAGTATTTTGCTCTCATAAGCATTGATGTTATTTGCAACAAGCGAACCTACACCATCCATTTCAACCTCGAGAGGCGAAGAAATATTGAGTGTGTCTATACGCAAGCACTTAGTGCCGTTCATCACAAACTTGTTGACCACAGGAGCCTTGATCTCTGCCACAACAATCGCTTTCTCAGGCATACGATATCGGCGGTTTACGGTCACTCTCAGTTTGCCATCTTCTACTTTCGTTTTGACATTTTCCAGCACCTCTTTGCTTGATTTTATAGTAATAGATGCGCCTTCGTCTGCCTTTGTTTGAGTGAAGGTGACATCGGCGAAACAATCCACCTCAACCAGTGTGAAATTGTTCGTCTCAAGATGTGTTGAGTAGAAGCCAGCGGTGTCGACAGGCATTTCAGCCATCTCGCGAATCACCTGGTGGATGTCGCGCTTCTCACACGAAGTGGACGATAAAATAAGTAGACATATTATTGAAATGGATTTGACCCAGTAGCCCAGGGGTGTGCGATTCTTTTTCATATATCTTTACTATTAGTTACGATAGAATACCTTTATTGTTCTTTCCAAAATGCCGGAGCAAATGGGAGTAGGAGAGAGAAAATTTCCAAACGTCCAGCCAACATTAGGAAGGAGTTGATCCATAATACAGGGTCGGAAAGTACGCCCCAAGAGTCTGGCGGACCTACTAGCCAACCGATTGATGGACCGGTATTACTGAAAGCTGTAATTCCCAAGCACACCGCATCCAGCATCGGTACTCCTAGGCACATCATGGCTACGCTTGCGATGAACAGCAGTACGAACATTGCAGTGAAATAGGAGAAGATGGACTGTACAATCGTTGGGTTGACGACGCTATGATTCAGACGAATCGGAATAACCGCTCTGGGGTGCAAAATACGTTTGAATTCGTTGACTAAATACTTGTATGCTGTGTAAATTCTCACTGCTTTTACACCACCACTGGTAGACCCTGCGCATCCGCCAACAAGGGAAATAAACAGAATCAGGAACCAAGTGGAATGGTGCCAACTCATATAATTTTCGGTGGTAAACCCTGTGGTAGTTCCCATTGAACTTACTTGGAACGTGGCGGCGCGGAAAGCATTTTCCAATTCGTATCCGTCGACAAAATACAGGATCGCTGTACAATATACGATACAAAATGCGATCAATGCAAGGTAGTATTTTAATTCGCCGTCTTCAAAGACCTCACGCCATCTTCTTTTGACAATTAAAAGGTAGAGCAATGTAAAATTGATACCAGACAAAATCATAAAGAAAGATACGATATATTCCAACGAGGGCGACTGAAAGAATGCTAAACTGTCTTGGTGTGTCGAGAAACCGCCGGTGGCAATAGTCGACATGCCGTGATTTATCGCGTCGAATAGATCCATTCCGCCCAACCATAGGGATGCTGAGCACACGGCGGTCAGGAATAAATACAGTCCCCATAGCCAGCGCGCCGTGGTGCTGATGCGTGGGTGCAATTTCCCAGTTTTTAAACCCGTGGCTTCGGCTGAAAATAATTTTAAGTCACCCATCCCAATCTGAGGAAGCAGAGCGATGGTAAAGAATACTATTCCCATGCCACCAAACCAATGGCTAATGCTACGCCAGAAAAGGATGCTGTGTGGCAGAGCATCTATATTATTGAATATACTTGCTCCTGTGGTGGTGAAGCCTGACATACTTTCAAAGAAAGCACAGGCAAAGCGATCTTCATATCCGCCTATCATAAAAGGCAAAGCCCCAATGAACGAAAAGATAATCCATGTGAGCGACACAATCAGATAGCCGTCGCGCCGTCCCATACGGTTTTCCGCCTTCCTGCCGAAGTATTTCAATCCGCCAGCCAGTCCTAAAGAGAGCAGAGCGGGGTAGACGAACGAGGCGTAGTCTGATTCGTGGTAGAGCAGACCCACGCCCAAACATGTCAGGAGTAGCAATGCTTCGAGCAGGAGCAGTGTGCCCAGGATCTTTGCTATGATTTTCAGATTAAGCATTTTTTCTACTTACTATTGATTTTTCCTTCCCCTACTATTTGAAATATCTCTCCAGTCGTTTGACTTCGTTCTCCAGACAGAAGGCTACGACCGTATCTTCGGGTTCTATTATCGTTTGACCGTTGATCAATTGTCCGCGGCCGTTTCTGACGAGTCCCCCCAAAGTAACTGTTGAGGGTAAATCAAGATCTTTTACTGCTTTCTTGGTGATTTTTGCACCCTGATGAACGTGAAATTCTGCGACATCGGCGTTTGCTACGACCAGGTTCTTCATAGTCGTAATATCAGCCTTGAGCATCATTTGATAGATATGGCTTGCCGCAAAAGTTTTCTTATTGATGATGTACCCGATGTCCAGGTTTTCGGCCACTTTGATATAGTCTGTGTTTTCTACCATAGCGACAGTCTTGCGGATGCCTAGCCTGCGAGCGCTAAGGCAAGCCAGAATATTCTGTTCGGAGTTGCCTGTCAGTGCGGCAAAGGCTTCTGCTTTTTGGATACCCTCGTCTATCAGCAAGTTGGGGTCGTTGCCGTCGCCATTGATCACGAGTACATTGTTGTGGTGTGCTAAGTGTTCGTTCAACCATTCGCAACGTTTCGCGTCTGGCTCGAATATTTTTGCGTGCATCCCGTCTGGCATGTTCCATATCGCATGTACGGCAGTATTGCTGGCGCCCATGATGAAGACGTTCTTGACATCGGGGTAATTGGTCTTGCCTGTGAGTTCGCGCACGTAGGATGTGTATTCGGGCATCGTCATAAAGAATGCTACGTCGCCGACTTCTATCGTGTCGTTACCATGTGGGATGATTGTGTCTTCACCGCGTTTGATGGCCACAATATGACATGGCTCGTCGGGGCCGAACAATTCGCGCAGGGGTTGACCCAGTACCTTTGCACTCTCGCGGATTTTCACGCCGATCATTACTAGTTCGCCGCCCTTCAACTCCATCCACTGGCGCACCCAACTCTTTTTGATATTCGAGATGATTTCCTTGCCCGCCAGCATTTCGGGATAGATGATAGAGTCTATGCCGATGGTTTTGAAGAAGTCTCTGTTTTCGGGAAGTGTATATTCGTAGTTGTCAACACGTGCTACAGTTTTCTTGGCGCCTAACTTTGATGCCAGCATGCAGCATGTCATATTGCGCGACTCGTCGGGAGTGACGCCGATGAATAGGTCTGCGTCGTCCACCTCGGCGTTTTTCAGCACTTCGATAGAGGATGGTGAATCGCAGATAGTGAGCAGATCGAAATTGGTGCTCAAGTCCGACAATCTCTCCTTGCTTTCGTCAATCAGAGTGATGTCGTGTCGTTCGCGTGATAGGAGTTTGGCCAGGTGAGTACCCACTGCGCCAGCTCCAGCAATGATGATTTTCATTTTCTATATATTGTGGTTGAAAATGCCTTTGGGGTAAAGTCTATTTAGCGCCGAGTAGGGCATCAATTGTGTTGCAAATACCCTCTTCGTCTATACCAAGTAGGTGGTAGAGTTCGGCTGGTTTGCCATGCTCTACGAAATGATCGGGGATACCCAGACGGCGTATCTGTGCGGTGTAGCCATGATCGTTCATGAACTCCATGACGGCAGAACCCATCCCACCGATGATGCAACCATCCTCCAGTGTGATGATTTTTTGGAACTTCTTGCCGATTTCATGTAGCATCTCCTCGTCCAGAGGTTTCAGGAATCTGAGGTCATAGTGTGCTATGCTACGGCCGCTCTGTGCTTCATATTTTGCGATAGCATCTTCAGCCATGTTGCCAATAGGTCCGATGGTCACGATGGCCAGGTCTGTACCTTCTTTCAGACACCTTCCCCGTCCCACAGGTATTTCTGCAAATGCCTGTGGGGCTTTTTTGTTTCTGCCGCAACCGCGTGGGTAGCGTATCACAAATGTGCCCTTGCCGGGCAGTTGTGCAGTGTACATCAGGTCTCGCAATTCGTTTTCGTCGTAGGGCGAAGCGATTGTGAGGTTAGGGATGGGGCGCAGTGATGCCAAATCGAATACACCGTGGTGCGTAGGTCCGTCCTCGCCCACAATACCTGCGCGGTCCAGGCACAGGACTACGGGCAGATTGAGCAAGGCTGCGTCGTGTATCACGTTGTCGTAGGCACGCTGTGCAAAGGATGAGTAAATATTACAGAAAGGTACCATCCCCTCCTTAGCCATTCCGGCAGAGAAGGTCACGGCATGTCCCTCGGCAATACCTACGTCGAAGGCACGATCGGGCATCTCGTTCATCAAGATGTTCATCGAGCATCCCGTAGGCATAGCGGGTGTCACACCTACCACCTTGTCGTTCATCTTTGCCAATTCCAAGAGTGCTTCGCCAAAGATGTCTTGGAAACGCTTCAGCGGATTTTCTTTTTGAGCCTCAGCGCGTGTACCACTTTCTACGTCAAATTTGCCTGGTGCATGCCATATTGTGGCTTCTTTTTCGGCAGGGGTGTATCCCTTGCCTTTTTTTGTGCTCAGGTGTAGCATGCGAGGGCCGTTCATCTCCTTGACTTCACGCAACACGCGTACCAAGCTCTTCACGTCATGTCCATCTGTGGGACCGAAGTAGCGGATATTCATCCCCTCGAACATATTTTGTTGATTGTTGAGTAGGGATTTCAGCGAATTGTTGAAGCGCAGGATGCGCTGGCGGTTCTTCTCGTTGAGGCAACCCCACGAGGTGAGCCAACGTGCAATGCGGAAACGGATTTTGTTGTAGGTCGAACTGGTGTGCAGGTGGTGCAAATATTCGCGCATACCGCCCACAGCGCTGTCGATGCTCATATTGTTGTCGTTCAGGATCACGAGCAGATTGTTGGGCGTATCCGAAGCGTTGTTGATACCCTCGAATGCCAATCCGCCGCTCATGGCTCCGTCGCCGATGACGGCTACTACGTGCTTGTTGGTCAAGCCTTGCCTCACCGAGGCTACCGACATGCCCAGCGCAGCCGAGATCGAGTTGCTGGCATGTCCACAGGCGAAGGTATCGTATTCACTTTCTTTGGGCGAAGGGAAGGGGCGAATGCCTTTGAACTTACGATTAGTGGGAAAGGCATCGCGGCGTCCGGTCAAAATCTTGTGACCATAGGCCTGATGGCCGACGTCCCACACCAACAGGTCATTGGGCGTGTCGTAGACATAGTGCAATGCTACAGTCAGCTCCACTGTGCCGAGGCTCGAAGCAAAGTGTCCTGGATTTTCAGCCAAGACTTCGATCAAATATTGGCGCAATTCGTCGCACACCGCAGGCAGTGCGTCGATGGGCAACTGCTTCAGATCGGCTGGCGAGTTGATTTGCGATAAGTATTTATACTCAGTTACTTTTTCCATGATAAAAACTGTCGGCTGTACGTTTCGGTGTTAATGCATCGTTTATGCTCGTACCTACGGCAATAGTGCCCAAAGGGCAGGTGCGCCGCAGACATTTGTACATACCTAAAGGCAAAGGTACACAATTTTGCTAATATCGTAGGTGGTTTTTTCGGGATTTTCTTATGTTTTACAATGCTATTTCTATAGTTTGCGTATTGCCTATACCAAGAAAGGTAGGGTGTCGGCGGATTTTTTGTCAAAATTTTTCGCATTTTTCAGGGGGTATTTTGCGCTTATTTTTCACCACCAGATCTGTTGGTCGGAAATACGCGATTCTCACAGGGTCAAAAAACAGGCTTTTTGGGACTTTTTCTGCAAATCCCCAGGGTTTTTCAGGGTTTTCACTGAAAAAGTGGGATAATTTCGTAAAAAACCGAGACGGGATAATCGAAAAAAGTCAAGGCTTTGTGAAAATTTCGCGACGGCTCGTGAAAATTATCTTAGACCTTTTTTCAAAAAAGCCTTGACTTTTTCACACGAGGTCTGATGTCGTA
>JAGKTZ010000114.1 GCA_021153165.1 Prevotellaceae bacterium | reverse complement strand
TCATGTATCTGCTTCATATCTTCTCAGATTTTTTGTTTCCGTGCTGCAAAGGTAGTATATTTTTTTGGAATGACCAAATATTTAAGAAAATATTATTGAGTCATAAAAAAGAAGGATTGTCCTCTCGACAACCCAATCTCTTACTTAACCTTAAATCTAATACCATGAAAAACACGGTGCAAAGGTACTGCTTTTTTGCATATCTACCAAATATTTCTCCCTAAAAATATGTTTTACAACATCTTTTTTCGCGTTTTTGCAAAGTCAATTTAGCAAAACATGCCCAAAATTGGACAAAACAGGAGGGAATATGGCTTTGTCCGCTTTATTGATGATTCAACACTACAAATGCATAAAAACAAAAGAAGATGCGTTTGCATCTTCTTCGCGGTGCGGACGGGACTCGAACCCGCGACCCCATGCGTGACAGGCATGTATTCTAACCAACTGAACTACCGCACCAATTGTTATGTCGCACTTTCTTTTCGAAAGCGGGTGCAAAGGTACTGCTTTTTTTTGATATGACCAAATTTTTTGAAAAAAAAGTGCAATTTCACATGATTTTTTTCACAAAAAGCTCATTTTCAAGTACGAAACTACAAAAAAAAATGGAGGATATCTGCTCATACCCTCCATTTTCGTATCGTTGATTTTGCTTACAATGCTCTCAATGTAGCAAGCAAGTATTCGTAGAATTTTGCCACCGTAGCAATATTCACGCGCTCATCTGGTGAGTGTGGATATTTGATAGTTGGACCAAAGGAAATCATATCCATGTGTGGATAGTTGCGACCAATGATACCACACTCCAAACCAGCGTGGATAATAATCACGCGTGGTTCAACACCATAATTAGCTTGGTAGGTCGTCTTCATGACATCAAGAATATGGCTTTTGAGATTTGGCTTCCAGCCAGGATAGGAACCAGAGAACTCTACCTCAGCGCCTGCCATCGCAAATACGGAGTGAATAATCTCCTGCAACTCCTCTTTGCGAGATTCCACAGACGAGCGTGTCAAGCAATATACGGTCACGCAATTATCAGCGGTAGTGAGCATAGCCAGGTTGTTGCTAGTCTCTACCACGTCAGGCATTTCTGGAATCACGCGATATACACCATGAGGGCAAGCAGTGATAGCATGAATCAAGAAGTCTTGTACATCTTCTGGCAACTCGGTAGTAGGGCATGACACTTCCTCGGCTGTCAAATGGATGTTATCCTCTACACCGTCATACTCTGCGATAAAGAGGTCTTCGCACTCTGCTACAAGATCCATAATATCCTCTACGCCCTCCGCAGGTACGGTAATAATAGCCGATGCTTCGCGTGGAATCGCATTGCGCAAACTACCACCTTCCACACTTGCTAAGCGAGCTTCGTAATTGGCCACTGCCTCCTTAAGGAAACGGAAAAGCAACTTGTTGGCATTCTTCCAAAGCGAAAGCGCCATACATGCCAGTTTCCTCATCCACTGTTACAAGTACCTCTAATGGTGGATGCACCACAGATTTGTCTGCCAAAATAGCCATAGCCGCTGCAACGCCTATACCATTGTCTGCACCAAGGGTAGTACCTTTGGCGGTTACCCATTCGCCATCAATATACGCTTCAATAGGATCTTTTTCAAAGTCAAATACAGTGTCGTTGTTCTTCTGTGGCACCATATCCATATGACCTTGGAGTATCACTCCAGGGTGGTTCTCGTAGCCAGGACTCGCAGGTTTACGGATAATCACATTGCCTATTCCATCTACAATTGTTTCCAAGCCTAACGAGCGACCGTAGTTTGCAAGAAATGCACTGATTTCCTCTTTTTTTCCTGAAGGACGAGGAATTTGAGTAAGGTCATAGAAATTATTCCAAAGACCTTGAGGTTGTAAGTTCTTCATATGATTGTTATTTTGGGGTTATACATTGGTTAATTCTCCGCAGAGTGACACAGATAGCATGCATCGCGCAAGCTTTGGTATAGCCATTCGTGTGAAGGAGCGTTGCCCGAACCGAAAGTTTCCAACACTACACCGCGCAAGTTGGGTGTATTCAACACCGCAGCCACCACCTCTTCTGTGATACCTGGAAAGAGCTTCAGAATGGCCACGCGCGTATCAAACCGCTCAAACACATGCAGCGGACGTGCCGTGTTGCCTATCGGTTGAATGAGTTGGCGGTTATAGGTGATATGTACACCTGCACGCGCGAGCGCAGGATAGTTATAGGAGTTGAATGCTGAGAAGTGCTCCGCATTGCGTTTGGTAGCACGATTGCCACGATAAAGCTCTCCATCCATAAACAACGTTACCTCAGGTACAATCGCTTTACCATCCGTGTCATATGCAGCCGCTATCTCAATGGCAGTCAACAGATTCTCTTTAGCATCCGAACGCAAAACGCCCACAGGCAACTGACTACCCGTAAACACTACTGGTTTGCACAAATTGTCGAACATAAAACTCAATGCCGACGCGGAGTATGCCATCGTGTCTGTACCATGCAGAATCACAAAGCCATCGTACGCATCATAGTTGTCTTGCACCACGTGCGCCATCTGTCGCCAGTTATCAGGATTTAAATCTGAAGAGTCTAATAGAGGCTCGAAAGGAATCATATCTACCTGAATATCACCAGCAAACAATTCTGGAACAAAAGCTTTGAATGTTTGCATGTCAGCTGGATGCAACGCGCCTGTCTCTGCATCGCGTACCATGGAAATGGTACCACCTGTGAAAAGAAGCAATACTTTCATATGCTACATTGAATTAATTCGTTTGCAAAGGTACACTTTTTTTTTGGTTTATGCAAATTTCCTCCAAAAAAAGAGAGCGCGATTCACATCGAACTCTCCCCACATATTATGAAAAACACTAT
>JAGKTZ010000090.1 GCA_021153165.1 Prevotellaceae bacterium | reverse complement strand
GTATAAATTAATTAACCTAAAATATCATTATGAAATTCAATTTTCTTTTTGCCGCATTGTTGGCTCTATTGAGCTTTAATAGTGCGTCGGCGCAAGACTTTATCAATCTTACGCCCAAGCCCAAAACGATGACGACATCTCAGGGCAGTTTGACTCTGCCAAAGGATTTTGGCGTGTCGCAAACGAATTTGACCGATGCCATGAAGGCTGAGGTGGAAAAGTTCTTGACAAGCTACAACGAAGTGACCGATTCTGAAGCCAAGGTCGTATCTAGTACCGACAAAGCTTTGATCCGTGTCGAAAAGGCTTCGACTGATTTGGGCAAGGAGGGTTACAAACTATCGGTCAAGGCGGATGGTGTCACTATTCAAGCTTCCGAAGCAGCAGGGCTCTACTTTGCTTTTCAAACGATCAAAAAGGTGTTGCCGCCACATGTGATGGCAGGTGTCAAGGATGCTAATGTGAAGACTCACGCCCTGCCTTTTGTCGAAATCTCCGACTCGCCTCGTTTCGCTTATCGTGGTTTCATGCTCGACGTGTCTCGTCACTTTTTCGACGTAGCCGAGATCAAGCGCGTGCTCGACGTGATGTCCTACTACAAGATGAACCATTTCCACTGGCACCTCACCGACGACCATGGCTGGCGTGTGGAAATCAAGAAATATCCTAAGTTGATCGAGGTCGGAAGTATTGCCCCCAACAACTTTATCGTGGATATGCATCACGGCCCCTACTGGCAAAACAAACCCTACGGTCCCTATTACTACACACAAGAGCAATTGCGTGAAGTTGTCGCTTATGCTAAGGAACGCCACATTGAGATTATTCCCGAAATCGATATGCCCGGTCACTTCTGTGCAGCTATGGCATCATATCCCGAGTTCAGCTGTTGGCCAAATGGTAGCCACGGCGTGCAATCCAACATCGGCGGTGTATATGCCGACGTCTTGAATGTAGCCAACCCTAAAGCCGTGCAATTTGCCAAGGATGTAATGGCAGAAATCATGGATATCTTCCCCTACGAATACGTCCATATTGGTGGCGACGAATGTCCTACCAGCGCTTGGGAAGGCAATGCGGAATGTATCGCCAAGAAGGAAGAAATGGGGTTAAACAATTTCCGCGAACTGCAAAGCGAATTTATCCGTGAGATGGGCGAATTCGTACAGCAGAAAGGTCGCAAACTTGCCGTATGGAATGAAGCCATCACAGCAGGCGGTGCTGACACAAAAAAGATACAGGAAGTCGATGCCACAGTCTATTGTTGGGTGGGCGCTGATGGTGCTGCCAGCAAATCTGTACAATTAGGATTGCAGCACATCTATACACCACAAGTGCCCTGGTACATCAACCGCAAGCAAAGCACCGATCCCACCGAACCCGTCGGCGCAGGTCCTGGCAACGACAACCTTGAAGTGGTCTACAACAAGAGTATTCCTATGCCTACAGCAGGCAAGACAGACCTGCTTTGGGGTGTGCAAGCTACTTTCTGGGCAGAATATGTAGGTTTCAACGATTATTTGGAATACTTGATGCTTCCTCGTCTCGTGGCGATTGCCGAAGCAGGTTGGAGTCCCCAATCAGCTCGTCAATTCGAGGACTTCCGTCGTCGCGTCACTGCTGATAGTGTGTTGTACAACTACAATAATTACACCTATGGTAAGCACTATATGACGCCTACTGCCACTTCTGGCGAAAAGGTCATGCCACAGACATCCACTGCTACCAAGAAGAATTGGTACCGCATCTTTACACGTGCCACTGGCGAACGTGCCAACAAGTGCATCGAACTCTTGCGTGCCGAGTCGCCACTGATCACAGAATGGGCGGGCAAGAGTGCACAGGCAGACCGACTTTGGACAGCCGCTCAAGTAGGTGAAGGCGACGCTGCTTATGACTATCAATTCTGGGCTTTGGAAGAAGATCCTGCTGCCCCAGGTAAGTATGCTTTGGTGTGCAAGGCTAAGCCCGAAGGTTCGGTTTCGCCCAATGCCACGGCGACGACCACCGCTGGTCGCTGGGATTATGACAACGACACCAAGCACTACAACTTCATCCTGGCAGACAATGGCTACGGCCTGCAGGGCGATTACTATTACTACTCCATCCGTTCCGACAAGCATGCGGGCGTGTGGATGAATGCTTCGCTCGGTGGCCAGGGCTATGCGGTCAATCTCTACGGCAATCCTGCTGATGGCAACGGCGGTTTGTGGTGTTTCGCTCCCCTCCGTGCTGGTGCCGCAGTGCAGGCTTTGCAAGACAAAATCGACGAAGCACGCCGATTGTTGAATACAGCCAAGACCTATCCAGAAAAGGGAAAGAAGAAAGTAGGCTTTTTCGGAGAAAATGAAACCAATGCCTTGCGTAATCTCATCAATGATGCCGACCCATCGGGCATGACAAGCGCCGAAGAGGCAGAATTCTCTGCAAAGTTTGATGCCGCCTATGCCGCATTCCGCAATTCGTTTGGTTATCTTGAGCAAGGTAAAACATATCGTGTAGTCAACACTGTCGAAGGCTATGGTGATGTGAAGTTTTATGACAACGGTACCAGCGCACAGTTGCTTCACACCACAGATGCGTGGGCAGCTGATGCATGGACAGTCACTGCGGAAAGCGTAGGACAAGATTATGCGCAAACTGTGAAGTTGCAAAACGCTGGCACAGCGCGATACATTGGTGCGGCAGCATCTTCGCTCACAGGCCGAATGGGCTACCTCGTACCTATGGCCTCAAACGGTGCAGATCTTCGCCTCGAGTATACCCCAGCTTATACAGACTTTGTGATAAGTCAATCAGGCAAAAATCTTCATCCCATTCCTGCTGATTCGCCTTCATATCCAGGTGTGGTGAGCAGTGGTAACTCGTTTGACAATGCCAATGCCCATCGTGGTATGGGAGCAGCGTGGACTTTTGTTGAAGTCAAGGTTTATACCTTCCAGTGTGTCAACGAATCTGGTGCAAATCTAGGAACTTTCACAACCTCTCATCCCGTCGATGCCGAGAGTGCCACTCCAGCGCCACCCACTATCAAGAATCACGAATTTCTCGAGGTGAAGGATGGCAAACACGTCTACAAGCGCAGTGCTTATACCATCTGTGTGGAAAGTCGCGACTCGTATGGCGCCATCATCGCTCGCACAGAGCATCAAGTGAAGGTGGGCGAGACATTGACCCTTGCTGCACCAGCACACAAATACTATACCCTCGTGTCGGGTGACTATGCCGATGGTCACGTGCTGACACCTTCGGCAGACGCTACTGTTACTTATAAATACACCACCGACGCTTTGGCGGGTGTCAAGGCTTTGGCAGAACCCGTCACTACAATAGAAGCAGACAGGTCCTATGTCCTCTACGATACATCACCTGTCGACGTAGATCGTCAAGGTTATCGCAATGTCAACAATGCTCTGCAGGTGTGGAATACGCAAAAGATCGAAGGCGCTGACCCCTTGCACGTATGGACGCTCAAAATGAGTGGTGCTGGCTTCAAAGTGAAAAACGAATTCCACAACCTCTATGTACCTCGCCTCACTACAGCAGCAACCCCTGTGGCCCTTTCGGCTAATGGTGAGACCTATAAGTTCAAGCTCAACGCTGACGGCGAAACTTTCACCATCCAGGGCACCAACAACGTGTGCTGGGACGGCCTGGCATCAGGTGCTTTGGTGGGTTGGAATGCTCCTGGACATCCCTACCGCGTATACGAGTATTTCGTCGAACCCTATTTCACTGTCCTGGTAGACGAAGTTGACACCGAGGGTCGTGTATTGGCATCAACCAAATATCCGGTCAAGGCTGGTAGCGCATTTGCATTGCAAGCGAGCGACCGTGCAGGATATGTCATAGACAAGATCGAAGGTGCAGAAAGCCTGGCCTGCGTCGAAAGCCATCTGAAAGTCACAGTCACCTATATAGATGAAAGTCTTGTTGGCATTTCTCCGATTGAAAGTGACAAGCTTGCAGGCAAGGGCATCTATGACCTCAGCGGACGCTGTATAGACCGCATAGCACATCCCGGTGTCTATATCATCGGTGGCCAAAAAGTTTTGGTGAAATAGTCAGATATTTCTCTTGTTATATAATGTCAACTTGCCAATTTGGTAGGTTGACATTTTTTTTTGAAATAGATATTTTTCTATCTACTATGCAGTCTGTGCTTTTTTCGTTATTTTGTCGCGGTGTAATATGTATGGTGGCAGGTTGGCGTTTTTTTGCCTGAGTTATTTCCTTTTACTATAATTGTCACTTTAATATTTTTCATTAACTTTGCAATAATTCTAGGTGTTACAGTGGTGATCTTAGAAAGACTTTATTAAAAAGGTGTTATTGAAATTATCTTCTAAAGTCAAACTTCGCAACTTTGATAATGGAATGAAGATGATAGCGGTAGCACCACATCACTTGGTATGTACAGTCATTGTTGGCTCTTTACATAACCTTTTGGTGTGGGCTATTGCTTTATCCATTCCATTGGTAGTGCGAAGACCAGACTTTAGGATAAGGCAGATATAGTTCCCACACCATATTTTTTATCCGCTTTCTTCTGGGGATTAGGAGAGCACTAATATCTAAATTAACTATGAAACTAAAGTTTTGCACTTGGACGCTATTGGCTATGCTAATGTGTGTAGGATTGACCTCTTGTGATTGGGGATATTATATCGAAGATGATCTTCCAGAATCACCATCAGAATCACCATCAGAAACAGGCATTCCCTCAGAAGTTCCCACCAATAATATTTATTATCAAACTAAAGATAATGCACCAATTAAATTGCAAGATAAGGATGTCTTCGGAGGAGCAAGGATTATCTCTAATACATATTCTGAAAGTAAAGGATATGGCACAATCGTATTAGATAGAAAAGTAACTGCTATTGATGAAAAAGCCTTTAGAAATATATCAGAGTTGTTATGTATTTCCTTGCCAAATAGTGTGATAAGCATAGGATATGAAGCATTTTCGGGCACTGGTTTGTCTTCTTTTACTCTTCCCGATAGTATTAAACGTATAGAGTCTGGTGTGTTTCGCTACACCAATTTATCCTCTATCACGATACCCAATAGTGTAACAAGTATAGGAGAAAGCGCTTTTCATGCTTGTAGGAAATTATCTTCTATTACGATTCCCAATAGTGTCACAAGTATAGGAGAATGTGCTTTTCGTAATTGTATTTAGAAGCCCAAAACAACCAAAACTATCCAGAAATAACCAAGTATAAACCTTTAATTATCAGTGTATTCTAAAATTTAACACTTTCAGGCTGCTTTTTGATGGTTCCCAAATTTCCACATATTTTTGAGACATATTTCTGACGTGGAGAATTTGCGGAGCTTA